>CAXHFO010000013.1:0-17036 GCA_964015895.1 uncultured Candidatus Poseidoniales archaeon | reverse complement strand
TTATCAGCGGTCTCGTGGGCTCGGAGATGTGTATAAGAGACAGATATAATATTTGAAGTCGACATGGAAAATGTTGTACATGGAAAAGCTAACTTGTTTACTTACATGCACAATCTATCTGATGAGACTAGAACTGTCGTATTAAGAGTACAAACACCTGATTTTAGGCCGCATGACATTGCTATGACTTATTGCCTTAAACCTGGAGAAAAGAAGTGGTGGCCCACAGAAGGAGTACCATTATCGCAATCTGGTAATGATGATATTTTAGCAATTATGTCGGCCCTACTTAGAGACGGTACTGTTGCTTGGCAGTCACTACTACCCGAAAGATTTGGAGAAGCTACAGTTTCAGTAAGGCTTGAAGAAGTGAGTGGTGAATTACTAATTGGTTCTCAGATGAACGTAAGAATACGTTCGGTTTTCAAGGAAAGAATACGTGTCGCAAGTTCACTGGTGTTCAATATAATTGGCCTTGCTGGCACCTTAATTTCATCAACATTATTGACTTTTATCATAGTTTAAACACAATTATTCCAAAGCGTAGATTTGAAATGGTGAACTCTTACCACCAACCATGCGCGGGAAGTTGAATGAGGGCGAAGAAAAGCCAGACGCGGAACTTCGTGAGAAACTCCATGCTATGGAGTCCAAAGTTCGTAAGATGAAAGAAACTCGTAATAACTTCAACTCTCAGGCTAAAGTTTCAGCAGAGAAGAGAAATTCAGTACAATCGCAATACAAAGAACATCGAGAGAAAATTGAATTATTTGTTGCCGAAGTAAGAGCAATGCGTGCTGAGATAAAATCATTCAAGGAAAAGCGCAATGCGATTCAAAGTCAAATGCGTGATTTAATTTCACAAATAAAGGGCAAAAGAAAAGATCATACTAAAAAGCGGTCTGCTACAGCAGAATATGCTGATTTAAAGCAGCAAGTAGACTCTCTTGAAAAGAAATTTGAAACTACTTCTGTTGGTGTCAACAAAGAAAAAGAAATGGTCAAGAAAATTAAAGAATTTTCCAAACGAATTGAAGAATTAGAACCAGAAGTCACTAAGTTCAAGATGGTTGAAGTTGATATGTCGGACATTGATTCCGCTATTAAAACCCTCAAAGCTGAGGCTGACGCAGCCCACAATTCAATGATTGAAGCGGTTGAGCGGCTAAATGCTAAGACGCCTGAAGTAGATGAGGCATTTGCTCATCGTGATTTCCTAAAATCAGAAGGTGATAGATTCCATACAGAATTTGTTGAACTCAAAGAAAAGGCTAACGAAGTACACGCTAAGATTGAAGAATTGATGGTTGACGTTAACAAAGCCAGAGACGAATTAAAATCTGTCAGAGAAGAACGGAAATCGTGGTTGACAGACCATAATGCGTCAGTCAAGAAAGAGATGAAAACCGGTGCACAATCAGAAGAAGTCGCAGAATTATTAACCAATTCACTATTATCCAATGGCTCGATTACTTTTGGTGGCTTGAGCAATGAAGATTTTGTGTCAAAATCCAAATCAAAGAAATCGGATAAAAAGAAAAACATGCGAAGAGTTGATGTTTCTAGAAGAAGATAGGTGTCAATATGATTGGCGTTATCATGGCCGGGGGCGAAGGTACCCGGCTTTATCCATTAACTGCAAATAGGCCAAAACCACTGGTTCAGGTCCTAGGTAAGCCAGTTATTGATTATGTAAGTGATGCATTACTTGATGCTGGAATAGCAGAAGTGATTTTGACTACGGGCTATCAAGGCGAAGGTTTGATTTCTTTAGTGGAAGATTGGAACAATAACAAATCCGGTAAGTTTTCGGTTAGTAATGAAGATAGGCCAATGGGCACTGCTGGCAGCGTCAAATTATTACAAGACAAACTCACTGAAACATTTATTGTTGCATCAGGTGATGCTATACTGTCCTCAAATTTGAAGAATTTAATTTCTGCTCACCAGTTGTCGAATGCTAAAATGACCATGGCTCTTTGGGAAGTTGATGATCCTACTCAGTTTGGTATTGTTGGTTTATCCAGTCGGGTTGGCGGCCAAATTAATCCAAATCTTTCTGAGGGTTACATTACTAAATTTCTAGAAAAACCTTCTCTTGAAGATGCTTTTAGCAAGGTAATAAATGCTGGATTATACATTATTGAGCCCGAGGTTTTAGAACACATTCCATTTGATACAAAGTATGATTTTAGTAAGGAATTATTTCCTAAATTACTGGAGCTTGGCTGGCCCTTATACGCTATGAAGTTAGATGGCTTGTGGTTTGATGTTGGTACACCAAACGAACTGATAAGAGCACAAAATGAACTTATTGCTAAACGCATGGACCTACCCTTCACAATTCCTGCAGGCCAAGTCACTTTTGAAGGCGGATATATTTTTGATACCGCTAAGACTCAATCAAAAATTACCGAGACGGTATTATGTCATCAATCCGTTGTTGGTAAAGATTGTAACATCGAAAATAGCCTAATAATGAATAACTCAGTAATTGGTGATAATACGATAATCAAAAATTCAGTTATTGGAAATAATGTTAAAATTGCTGCAAATTGTGTACTAACTGGCTGTGTTGTTGGCGATAATATCACAATTGAAAGTGGAAGAAATTTAATGGAACAAAAAATCGATTCGTAGTTGCTTGATAGTATTGAATAAATATGACTTACTGTAGGATTAGGTGATAGAGATGAGTGATGAACCGACAATCCCATACAGGTCTTATAATCGCACCTGGGCAGAGATTGAACAAATGCTTGAGGATGCTGAAGGGCGTTTATTGCAGTGGAAGCAATGGTATGAACAATGTCGTAAGAACGGAGATTTGGACGGCATGAAAGAAGCAGCAAGAACTCACAAAGCACTACAAGGAGTAGTCAAAACTCTAAAATGGACTCTTGGTGAAGAGGGAATTGATACACCTCTAGAGTAATTACCAACCACGTTGATCTAATCTTACTTCCAAAGTGTCTAGTTCGTCGCCTTTCATAGGCTCTCCAAGTGTCATGGCCATAGCTTCTGCAACTTTTGCGCCATCATCATAGTGTGCAGTTGCCAGAACAATTGCATCAGCCATAGTTTTTGGGTCATCGGACTTGAATATACCTGAACCAACAAATACTCCATCCATGCCCATGCGCATCATTAGAGACGCATCAGCAGGGGTAGCGATGCCACCAGCGGAAAATGTCACTACCGGAAGACGTTGGATATCTTTTATTTCTGAAAGAATTTGCACAACCTCTTGGTGCATTGCATCATCTACTGGTCCAAATGGAGTTACTTCATATGTTCCAGGTAGGGTTGATTTTTGTGCCAATACCTTGTATCTAGAAATTATGGAATCCGCTGCGACGCCCAATTGGTCTTGCTCGAGATTTTGTAATTGCTTAATCTCTTGGTCAATAAGTCTAGCATGAGTGACTGCAGCAACAACGTTGCCAGTACCTGCTTCGCCCTTTGTCCGAATCATTGCTGCACCTTCATAGATACGTCGCACTGCTTCGGGTAGTTCAGTGGCTCCACAGACAAACGGGATCTCAAAATCTTTCTTGTTAATGTGGAAGAATGGATCTGCTGGGGTCAAGACCTCTGATTCATCAATCATGTCAACACCCATGGATTCAAGAATTCTTGATTCGCCTTCGTGGCCGATTCTTGACTTTGCCATAACAGGTATTGATGTGCAATCTAGTATACCTTGAATCATGTCTGGATGGCTCATTCGTGCAACTCCACCTTGTTTTCTAATATCTGCTGGAACTCTTTCTAGCGCCATTACTGCTACGGCGCCTGAATCTTCGGCTACTGCTGCCTGTTCAGCGTTGACGACGTCCATGATGACGCCTCCTTGTTGCATTCTTGCAAAACCTCTTTTGAGAAGTTCGCTACCGCTTCGGAATTTAGTAAAATCTAGATCTGTCATGTTGTCACCATTTTTTTTTTAATCTGCGAGGACAGGAGATTCTCCTTCTGCGACTTCTGCATCTATTGACTCGTCAGCGTTGCGTTCAATCCAATATTCTTCATCCTCTGGGATATCCATGTCTGAAAATATGGCGTCGACCGGGCATTCTGAAGCGCATGCACCACAATCGATGCATTCTTCTGGGTCAATTACTAGGTATGTTTCAGCCTCTCTGAAGGCATCAACAGGACAGACGGCTACGCATTCTTGGTACTTGTGGTCAACGCAGGTGGTTGTTACAACATGTGCCATAAATTCTCCTCATTCACCGGGCGTAACTTGAGATACTTAACCTCTTGTGAATGTGCATAAGGTTTAGGGCACACGAAATTGTTGTCATGCTTCGAACAAAATTTTGTTTATTTCTTCTTCAGCCGTTTGCCCAGGATAAACCTCAACCTTGATATCACATTTAACCGACTTTTGAGTTGAATTGGTAATCAATAGTTGTTCCCCAATCAAAGAATCTAAGCAAAATCTGACGTGCAGGGTGTTGTTTTCGTCTATTTTTTCTGCTAAACTCTGTGATATCAATGAAGTGTCTACTGTTGTTAATTTATTAATAAATTGTTTTACTTGCTTATTTTTTGTCAACTTGAAGGATATTAGATGTACCTTTGAACCGTGATGAGAGGTTGATTTGTCGACAATTATTTCGGTTTCACCACCCGCTAGCCAATCCAACGAATCAATGATCACCTCCGTGTCATCAACGCCGCTGGCAGTCACTCGACAACTAACATGGTGTATGCCCATGGCTGACGGGTAGACTGGTTATTGAAGAGTTTTGTTGAATATTGTAAAATATTTATTCCCCATTTCAATAGTCTCTTTGAAATAGGGGGGGTTAGTCGGCAACCTGCAAGTGGGGTAGCCCCCGCAAGACTAACCGAGTTGATATCGATGGCAAAGAAAGTGAGTGCAAAGGCACGTGCAGCAGCACGTAAACAGCGTGACAAGTGGAAGACAAAGAGATGGTACACTATTCGTGCGCCAAGACATCCATGGGATTTCAAGAATATCGGAGAAACAATCGGTGAGTCTGATGAGCATATAATCGGCAGAGTCTATCAAATGACTTTGCAAGAATTCAATGGTGATTTCACCAAGATGCATGTTATCCTAAAGTTTCGCGTCGATGAGTGTGTTGGTCAAGACGCATTAACAACTTTTATCGGCCATCACCACCAAACAGACCACATCAGAAGACAAATACGCAGATACCGTGGTAAAGTAGACGATGTTGTTGACGTAGTAACTACCGACGGTTATCTGGTTAGATTAAAACCTTTAATCATAACCCAAAAGAGGGTTCAAACCTCTATTAAGCAAGTTATGCGCTCTAAGACCAGAGATTTACTTCTTGGCTTTGCTGCCAAGAACACCTTCGCTAAGTTGCAACAGTCAATTTTGGGTGGAGAACTTGAAGAAGATGTAAGAAAGGCGGTAAAACCAATCTATCCGATTAAATCAATTTCTATTAGAAAGAGTCAATTATTGCAAAGTGGTGTGGTAAATGAAAAAGGACCAACTCTTGACGAAATCCATGAGGAGGAAGCAAGAACTGCTTCTGAACTCAAAGCCAAGAAAGCAGCAGCTCTAGCCGCGGCCATGGAAGATGAAGAAGAAGCCGAAGCAACACCTTCTATTCTAGATGCAGCAGAAGCCATGGAACCAGAATCTGAAAAGGTTGAAGAGACTGTAGAAGAAGTTGCCGAAGCGGCATCTGAGCCAGAAGAAACCAAAGAGGTACCTCAAGAGGAAGCCGCAGAATCAGTCGATTATAGCAGCATGACTGTTGCAGAATTGAAGGGACTTCTAAAGGCAGCTGGAAAACCAGTATCTGGTAAGAAAGCAGACTTAATCTCTAGACTAGAGGAATAATCAACTAACCAACTATTGGTGATGCCTAATGGAACGCATTGGCATTATTGGCGGCACTGGTCTTGTTAATTTCAACTTTACAGACGGCCCTACAGGACAATATCAGATGAGTGAAAAACGAACAGATAACGTGGTAGTGCAAACAGCATACGGTGAAGTCCCCCTAAAATGCATGACAATTAACATAATTGGCAATGATGAAGACAAGGAATTATTTTTTCTTCAACGACATCATAATGAGGGTCAAGCGAATAAACCACCACACTCAATTAATCATAAAGCCAACATGGCTGCTCTAAAAGAAGCATGCTGCGATGTGATAATTTCGGTTTGTTCAGTCGGATCTTTAGAAGCAGATTTCCCTCCTGGTAAGGTGGCGTTGGCAGACCAGTACATTGATTTTACTGGCATTGCAGCCACCTTTAGCGAAGAGTTTGCGACCTTCACTTCCGTTACCGAGCCATTCTCTGCTGAACTAAATAAAAAGTTGGAATCAGAATTAAGAGGATGTCAAGGATTTTCAGATTCTGATGAGCGGATGTATTACACTTACTGGCTTGCTCAGGGACCTCATTTCGAAACAAGAGCAGAGGTAGATGCAATTGATCTTCTTGGTGGACATATGGTTGGTATGACTATGGCAAGGGAAGTAAAACTGGCCAATGAATTGAATATTCCTTATTCTGCAATATGTATTTCATCAAACTGGGCTGCAGGAAGAGAACCTGGTGACCCCAGTGCTGAATTATCTCATCAACAAGTTTCTTCCCAAGCCAATGAACGATTAGAGCCAGTTTTTCAAACCATATTCAGTATTTTAAGGCATGAGTAAGAACTATCCTGTACCTTCGGTACAGCGTTATCATGGCAGGTTTGAATGTTGATGATTGGGTGGCTCACGAGCCGAGCAACGAATGGGAAACAATGATGAAAAAAGTTGCCAAATTCCACCACAAACATGACTTTGCAGGAAAAAATGGTCATGATATGGGTTATCGAATCGCGCTTACTGTAGAAGAGCTGGGGGAACTTTCTGCTGCGATAACAAAAGGGAAGCCGATTGAGGAATGTGCAGAAGAGATGGCCGATATCTTGATTTTATTGATGGGGCATTCTATTGCAATGAAGATTGATCTAAAATCTGCCTTTGAGAAAAAATATGCTAGAATAATGCAGCGAGAAGCACTTACTGGTCGTTTAGGAGTGCGAGTAACAGAGTACAAAAATAAGTAATTGGTTCTTACTTTGACAGTTTTTGGAAAGTCATATCGTATTGATCACGGGCCGTTCTTTCAACAAATTTTTCCTCGTCTATGGTGAATATCAAATCATCAATCTTTGGGGCGAATGTATCAGGTTGTTCAACAATACAATGAATAATTGTTCGATGGATAAGTTCTGTATGAGGTAAAAATAATTCATATATTTCTCCTCCACCGATGACAAATAAATCCTGAGACTTTGCCATCTCCATTATTTCTTCAAATGTAGCAGTTTCAACATCACTCCTAAGTCCTCTTGTCAAGACTATATGTCTTCTATCGGGCAACTTCCCAGGTAAGCTTTCCCAGGTTTTCCTACCCATCACAATTGTTCCACCGCTAGTTATTGATTTGAAATGCTGTAAGTCAGTGGATTGTCGCCACGGTAAATCACCATCTTTACCTATGGCATCATTTTCATCACAAGCATATATCATTATTATCATATCAACAACTCAGATAGAAATTGGTGCCGAAATATGTGGGTGGTGATGATAGTTTACCACTTTGATATCATCGAAGGTAAATTCATCAATATCAGTAATAGTTTCATTCAGTTCAAGAGTTGGTAACTCCATGGGTTCCCTAGTGATTTGTAAACGGGCTTGCTCAAGATGATTGTTGTAAAGATGTGCATCACCAATAGTATGGACAAAAGCACCAGGCTGTAGGCCACAAACTTGGGCCATCATGTGAGTAAGTAAAGCATATGATGCGATATTAAACGGTACTCCAAGAAATACGTCTGCACTTCTTTGGTATAATTGACAATTTAGTTTGCCATTTGCTACATGGAATTGAAAGAAGGCATGGCAAGGCATCAAAGCCATTTCCTCTAATTCACCAACATTCCAGGCAGAGACAATGATTCTACGGCTATTTGGGTTATTTTTTATCATATCTATTGCGCCAGTAATTTGATCAATGATGTCACCGTTTTTTGATTCCCAATGGCGCCATTGTTTGCCATAAACGGGTCCTAAATCGCCATTTTCATCTGCCCATTCATTCCAAATTCTAACTCCATTATCTTGGAGATACTTCACGTTAGTATCGCCTTTGAGGAACCACAGTAATTCATAAATTATTGATTTTAAATGTAACTTTTTGGTAGTCACCATGGGGAAACCTTTGGACAGCTCAAATCTCATTTGATGACCAAATACCGACAGAGTACCTGTACCGGTTCTGTCGCCCTTCTGTTCACCTTCATCCAAAATTCGTCGGATTAAATTTAGATATTCTTGCATGATGTCGCCAACCTAACCAAAGGAAGGAAGTCTTTGATAATTTTCTAATGTGATTATTACTGATAATTCCAAACAGTGGGATTTAGGGGGCTCCTAATTCACTAAGAGTGGTCATTAATTGATCAGTAAATTTTCTATAGAATGATGCAATGCGAGATTTAATTTCATGTTTATCTAAATCAGCCATGGCTCTGATTTGCTTAGAGGACATATTTCCACCATCACTACTGCTTAGCCACTCTAACCAAGAAATGCTTTTGCCATAATTAATTTTTATTGGTTTGTATAATTTAGGCAACTTGTCTGTTTGTGGTGCCATCATTTTTCTAGTCCCTTGCAATGCTACCGGGACAACTTTGGTGTGCGGAAATGACGCCGCAAGTCTAGCAACTCCAGTTTTTCCAGGCAGCAAAAAAGGCTTTTCAGTTTTCTTCGAACGTGTTCCTTCTGGAAAAATTCCTAGGGCACAATTTGATTCAAGAACGTCAGCAGCAGAAGCTAGTGCTAAATCTCCACCTTCTTCTCTATGAGTCTCAATCTGTCCGGTGAAATTCATGAAATTACGAAGAAAGAAATTTTTAAAATGTCCATCTTTTGCTAAGTAGTGAACTTTCCTTCTCGATGATGCAATTACTAATATTGGATCGACATGCGATAAATGATTGGCGGCAAAGATAGTTGCACCTTGACCTGGTATTCTTTCAGCACCAGTCATCTTAATCCTCATTAAACCTCTAATTATCGGTGAAAAAATGAATCTGATAAATGAGTAACCTGGAGTGGCTGATATACCTCCATTGCGGGGGGTAATTTTCCAGTGTGGCTCAAGTGTGTTCCATGCCTCGAGAATCTCATCAAGGCTTTCGTTCATATTTTCCCGTGAGGGGATTTACCTTTGATTGTTGCTTCAAATATAACTTCAATCTAATGTTTTCAATACTATTCTAAAAATCCTACAATACGAAGTATCAAAACTGAGTATAATAACCAACATTCAATCGGGTAGTGATTGATGTGAACAATACCAGTATTTTCACGATAATTCTTCTTTCTTTACTTGGTTTAATTTTCTCTCCCTCAGTTATTGCTAACTCAAATTGGGATGAAGATGGTTGGCTCAATACCTCTCTAGCAACCGAGAGACTCAATAATGGCGACGAGTTTGGTTGTTATGACATTCCGGGTTTATCGTGGAAATCTGATCCAGGAGCAGTTGCTGGGGAATGTCGAGAATATATTGAAAAAAGAGTAGATGCCAGTCTGTGGGGCAAGAATCCAGTATCAACATTCACACCGAACTCTCTGACTATGTCACAGCATCAAATCATTTCACAACAGGGTTTTGTTGTTCACGGAGATGCTAATTCTCTTGGTTATACAGCGTGGCATAATTCAACAGACATTCCTGCGGATTTATGGGATTGGTACAATTTAGGGCGGCGTGGTGGTAGTTTAGAGCAGGTAGTCGGTTCAGCAGACACAGTCAAAGACGCAGTTGAAGAAGGTGGTTTGGTAAATCTATACTGGATTGGGCGAGTTAACGAAGCGACAATTCGACATGATTCTGAAATTGAAGATTACATAAGCGACGATGCAGATGCATGGTTGACTACATGGGGTCAAGCATGGTCATACTGGGTTAAAGAAAAATGCTATCAATTTGATCATTCCGTGAGCGAGGTTGATGATAATTATGTTATTTCTTTTAAGTCGCTTGATACAGAGCAGTGTGGCGAACTGTTTCCCGAGCGTTGGAATATTCCGATTACATGGATGTTGGATATTAAAAAATCATCAATTATTTCAATATCTTTAGACGATGTACCATTACAAGACATCACTGATTCAAGACATACGGAAGAAGGTTATACTCAATCCCAAGATGGATATTTGTTACTCAGCATAATGGATGAACGAGAAGTAAACATAACAGTTACTAATTCTACTTATGACGTGGTTGGTATCGCTGAATTTTGGAATAATCATTCTGCTGCAATCACCATAGCAGCTCATGAAACAACTGACTTATTCAAATGGTCGAAAAGATTTGCCGACCAAGATGATTTGGTTTTCACATGGTTACTACAACCCAGACCATTAGATGCTGAAGCAACATGGATACCATATGTTGCTTTTGCAATCGGTTCAGGCGTAATTCTTAGTATGTTACTGGTACTAAAGCGAGAAGGTTTAGGACCCTTGGCGCCCAAATGAAATAATAATTAATAGTACTTATCGCTTGATTTACATCGAAGCCTTGATGAAATAAAACAAATGAACATCGATTGCGGGGATTAGTATGGTTGCAGATAAAGTAAACATTGATCCTTGGAGTAGTAACCAATCTACAGATTATTCAAGAATAATCGAACAGTTTGGATTATCAGATTTCTCTAATATCACATTACCAAACCCTTCACACCTTCACAGGCGTGGAATTGTCTTTGCTCACAGAGATCTTGATTTGGTCATCAATGCGCAAAACTCAAACGAATCTTTCGGAGTCTTAACCGGGTTAATGCCTAGTGGTAGAATGCACCTTGGTCATTCTATGGTTATTGAACAAGTCAAGTGGTTTCAACAACTAGGTGGGGATGTTACCATTGCAGTTGCTGATTTAGAGAGCCAGGCAACAAGAGGAGTCGGGCTGGCCAAGGGTCGAGAAATTGCTTTACAGGAATATGTGGTAAACTATGCCGCTTTGGGATTAGATCCAGAAAAAACCAATGTATATTTTCAATCAACACGTTCAGTTGTTCAAAGGTTAGGATTTCAATTAGGTAAGCGAACTAATCTCAATGAATTTGAGTCCATATATGGGTTTAAAGGTGATACTAATTTAGCACATCTTCAAGCTCCAATGGTACAAGTAGGTGACATCTTACATCCACAAACAGAAGACTATGGTGGCCTAAGACCAATAGTAGTTCCAGTAGGCGTAGATCAAGATCCTCATCTTAGACTGACGCGTGGTATTGCAGCCAAATCAAATTGGTTCAATGTGAAAGACAATAACGGCCCAGGACTACTTGTTGGTCTATCAATACAAGATGAAAATGCTGAGATTCTTGGACAACAGCCTAATGGAAGAATTGATAGGAATAAAGTCACAGCGGTATTCCAAGGAATTGTCAATAAACTATCCAGTTTAGGTTTTTCAGATATCAATTCTAACCCCAAGCAGGGAACTATTGTGATACCAGGTGCTACACAGCGAGATAAAGCCAAAATTCGAATGAAATTATTGGAATTGGAACGTGAGTTAGGCGGTATGGGTTTACTTGCACCATCCTCTACATATCACCATTTTGCGGTAGGGCTAACCGGTGACAAAATGAGTAGTAGTAAACCTAAAACAACAATATTCCTTAATGACGATTTAGATACTATCACCAAGAAAATCCGTAAAGCCTATTCAGGCGGCCAATCAACTATCGAAGAGCATCGAAGATTAGGTGGGAATCCAGATGTCGATGTAGCATACCAATACATGATGTATTTCTTTGAAGATGATGACAATTATCTGGCTGAATTAAATTCAGATTATCGAAATGGTAAGATTCTTGCCGGGGAAATGAAACAAATATGTGTCGATAAAGCCACAGAATGGATGAAAAATCATATAGAATTACGTGACCAGACTAACCACCTAGTAGCTGATTTCTTAGCAGACGATGCTAACTAATTATGCGGAAAAAACTGCAGGATCCGGTCCAGTTGGTAATGTTGCTATTTCTTCATCGGTAAGTTCTCTTTCAACTGCTGATTCATCTAGTATCATAGAATGACCATGAGGGTCTAAAAATTCCAAAGTAATCGTCATAGAATTATCTAAACCGGCGTTTTTGACATTATCAATTAGCTGTTCTAATTGGATAATTTCTTTACTTGTTTGAGTCAAATCTACTTTATTTCCTTCAACAAGTTGCTGCTCAATATCAGATTGCAAACCCCGAAATACAGTATTCATAACTTCAAGAAAACGATTTAGTACGCCCTCTACATTTGAAACATATCCTGTCGAACTGCTACCGGGATTTACCTGCAAGTCTAATTCAGGTATTCTTACAGTGCAGGAACTAGACCTTACAACTCTTGACCTAAGCTGTTTCTCGTTGGATATTGCTAATTTCCAACATCCTGCTTTTTTGCCTTCAGCAGGAATGAAATCTGTTTGTTTCCATCCACAATCATGGCACATAACGGTAACTTGAGTATGTTCACCAAAGTATGGAATTTCATCTATGTGCGCAATCATAAACACATTACCTTGTTTGTGACATATTGGACAGGGGATATTGACCCGTGACTCTTGTATTACAATCGCCTCCTTCCTAATTCCTCTGCACTAGCGGCAAATGCCTCCATTTCAACGCCTTTCAAACCTCGGCATCCGGGAGGTAGAAGCATCAGCCTTGTATCGGTTAACTGAATAATTTGTCCTCCAAGATCACCTTCTATGAAAGTGTGCATCGAGGATAAAGCGGAATTAAATTCAGTATCTCGTTTGATCAAACGGCCTAACTCGACTATCGCGGCATGCCCATCTGACAGCCAATCAAGTAATGTAGAAGTTCCAGTGATATCGTTTAGTACAGCCCTGTGAACTACAAGTCCCTTATCGTCAGATTTAATTGGTGGGTCTGGATATTTGTTCCCCAAATTGTGAAAGATAAGTTCAGATGGTACTTGATTATTTTTTTTGATTGTATTCATGCTTGGCATTTCAAAGGTATTCAACGAGTTATTTGATGATGATTTGGTTTTGTCATTTTGTTTGATTAATTTATCTGCTTTGGCAAGTTTGTCTAAATCAGGCATGCTTGGAAGTTTAATATCTGAAAAAGAATCTAGTGATGACTGGTGCGGGTCATCCTCTTTTTTCTTCTTCATGTAGTATGCGACAAGTCTTAAGCACAAGAATACTCGCATTAAAAAAAAAGATTTTTCCCTATTTTTACTGAAAATTAATTGAACGATATTAATGTTGAAATAGATTGGAGGTTAGCCCCTCATGCACCAATGTTCAAAAGGTGCCGACTTTAGGGAGAGATTGATGATGATGGAAAACAACGCAAACGTGCTAAAAACCGGAACCAGTACATTAGGTATAACATTCAAGGGAGGAGTTGTCGTTGGTGCAGACCATAGGGCAACAATGGGTCATTTTATTGCCAACAAATCTGTGCAAAAACTATTCCAAATAGGCGATAGACTTGCTCTAACTACTGCAGGTCTAGTCGGTCACGCTCAATCATTATCCCGTACGCTTACTGCAGAAGTTGCTTTGTTTGAATTACGCAGACAACAACCCATGACAGTGAAAGGGGCTGCAACTCTGACTGCAAATATACTCTCAGGCAGGCCCCATTGGGTTCAACTTTTGATCGTCGGTGTTGATGATGATGGAGGACATGTATACTCAATAGATTCAGCAGGTGGTTCAATTCCAGATGTATACTGTGCTACAGGTTCTGGCTCTCCTTACATGTATGGTGTACTAGAAGATGGCTTCAAAGCTGACATGTCTGAGACCGAAGCATTGAAACTTGCAGCCCGCGCCCTACACGCATCAGGACAGCGTGATGCAGCCTCCGGTAACGGAATGGATCTTGCTGTCATAACCAAAAAAGATGGATTTGTTCTTCAAACTGAAGAGCAAGTAAGTAAACTTCTTTCTTGATTTTTATTCCCGCAGTTTACTGCATTGTGTTCGACACATGTGTTGTTAGGTTGCGGATTAGCAGGTGGTAATGTGCGTCTCACATTCAAAGAACTAAAAGATGAAATAAGTAAAATCGTGCCCAAGTCAATTGATTATAAAGTTGATTTAGAAGCAGGCAATATTGCTATTGTTACTAATGAACCACAAAAGTTTGGCGGTGGTGACGGCCTTGTTGGCAAAATCGCCAAGAAAATAAAAAGAAAAATCAAAGTTCGTCCAGATCCTAGTATTGTAAAGTCGGAACAAGATGCAAAGTCGATAATAGAGTCGATAATTCCTGCAGAAGCAGAAATTTCACAAATTTACTTTGACAGTTGTTTCAGTGAAGTTATCATTCAGTGTAAGAATCCCGGAGAAGCAGTAGGGCGTAGAGGGATAAATGTTAACGAGATTAGAGATAAAGCGGGATGGATACCTATTGTTGAAAGAACTCCTCCACTCTTATCAAAAACTATTCATGATATTCGTGGCTACAGGCAAGTAAATGCTGAAGAAAGACGTAAGTTGCTAAAGAACTTTGGTTTAAACATACATCGCCCAAAGAGACCCGGCTCTATGTGGGCTAGAGTGACTGCTTTAGGGTCGTACAGAGAAGTCGGTAGAGCATGCCATTTAGTCACTACTAACGAATCTCGTATTATGATAGATGTGGGAGTGAATGTAGCAAATGATAATGATCCAATGCCATTTTTTAATGCACCAGAAGCGTTGCCAGTGGACAAACTCGATGCGGTTATTTTGACACATGCACATCTAGATCATGCTGGGATGTTGCCAATTTTATTCAAATATGGGTATCGTGGTCCAGTTTTCTGTACTCCTCCGACAAGGGATTTGATGTTGTTATTACAAACTGATTATCTAAAAATTGGAGGTACTGAAGGAAAAATGGCACCATATAGTATGGAAGATATTCGCACTTGTCAAAGACACGTTGTTGATGTCGATTGGGATCAAACGACAGATATAGCACCTGATGTTAAAATGACATTTTCTAATTCTGGTCATATCCTTGGTTCATCCGCTGTGCATCTCCATATTGGTGATGGTAAGCATAATTTATTGTTTAGTGGTGACCAGAAATATGAAAAATCTTGGTTATTCGATGCAGCTAACACGCGTTTCCCACGTGTAGAATCTCTTGTCTTAGAATCGACATATGGATCCGAAGGCGATTATCAACCATCTAGACAAGAAGCAAATCAGGAATTAAAGGACATAGTCTCAAGAACTTTAAGTCGAGGTGGAAAAATGGTATTTCCAGTATTTGCAGTCGGTCGAAGTCAAGAAGTCATGATTGCCATCGATGAGTTGTTTCGTTCTGGAACAGTTAAGCCAGTTCCAGTTTGGCTGGATGGCATGATTCAAGAAGCCACAGCGATACATGCAGGTCACCCAAATTATCTTACCAATACGCTTCGCAAATCTTTGCTCAAAGATGATGGAGGTAATCCATTTAGTAACGAGTGGTTCCGCCCAGTGAAGAGTCGTGATTTGCGAGAAAATATTCTCATGGACCCATCCCCTTGTATCGTGTTAGCCACTTCAGGAATGATGAACGCAGGACCTGTTGTTGAGTACTTCAAAAATTGGGCGTACAGTAAAAGGAATTCCTTATGCTTCGTAGGTTACCAAGCCGAAGGAACATTGGGCAGAAGATTACAAAAAGGTTTCAGCGAAGTTCCTATGGTTATCAATGGTCAAACTGAAATTGTCAAAGTAGGTTGTGAAATGGCAACAATAGACGGATTTTCAGGACACTCTGATAGGAGACAACTACTGGAATTTGTTGAGCAACTTAATCCAAAGCCGCGTAACATTATTTGTCACCATGGCGATTATCATAAGTGTAATGAATTGGGTCACACGCTAAGAGAGCGCTACAAATGCCGAACCTATGCTCCAAAAAACTTGGAAACAATAAGGCTGCTATGATCACATAAGAGGTATGTCGATATCACTATCCAACGGATTTGGTATCCCTGAAACCTCATCAATTTCAGTATTTTCTGAACTCTTTGTACCATAATTTCCTATAACTCCAGCGGTTGAACTCTGTTTGTAGTCATTAGTGGTATTTTTTTCAAACAAATTCCAAAATACAACTGTAATTGTGAGCACTAAGAAGATTAGAAAAACGATAGATGCAGAAGTAGTGCCTCCTTCGTTTCCAACAACTAATCCGATGATAATGAGGCTTAATGCGAATAGTAGAATCACCCCTCTGTATCTCGCAACCATGTTCTGCGATAACCATTTCATTCAAGAACCTCTTGCGACTGG
This sequence comes from uncultured Candidatus Poseidoniales archaeon, assembly GCA_964015895.1. Lineage (GTDB taxonomy): Archaea > Thermoplasmatota > Poseidoniia > Poseidoniales > Poseidoniaceae > MGIIa-L1. The sequence continues at coordinate 662 of CAXHFO010000013.1, read as the reverse complement.
TGGTGCACATGAAGCCGGGAAGGGTGTCTCGAGGAAGTCAAGGTTGGTTAATGACTGCAGTTGCTCCTTGGGGAGAAAATGCTGAAGATGCTTATGACCAAGGATTAGTAGAGTTGGGTTTAGGAGATACCAGACTAATTGAAGTAAAAGGTGCAATGCTACCTTTAAATTTCGAAGCAACTCCACCACGGCCTTTGCCAATGGGTTCATTGGTTGAATGTCACATGGCAACAGCATATTCTTACAACGGTTCTAGCGCTTGTGCCGGGGTTGCTTGGGCATCTTGTGTAACTCCTGAAGGCGATGAATGTGCAGTAGTAGCAACCATCTCTACAGAATTGGACTATGAAGAAACCACGCTTTTACTTAGAAGGAATCTTCAGAGAAGATTGGCATCTAGGGATCTAGAAGTAGTCACCTTTGATGTGGCGGTAGATGAAGTCACGGCTGGGGCTGAACATCATGGAGTCGCAATGGCAGCACTTATTTTACCAAATTCACTTTCATTGGGTGGCAGACAATCCTCAGGTCCCATAAGAGGAGGTCTTATAGTGCCAGAGGATAAAAAGCAGAAGCGAGTTGACGTCAAAGCACCTGCAGCGCCAGCACTAAGGCCCGGAATTAAGAGAAGCGGGCCTAGTTCAGATTTCAGTCTTTGATAG
>CAXHFO010000012.1:0-17140 GCA_964015895.1 uncultured Candidatus Poseidoniales archaeon | reverse complement strand
AGATTATCAGCGGTCTCGTGGGCTCGGAGATGTGTATAAGAGACAGGTGCGAACTGATAAACCAGTATCTGCTACTTTGCGTAATTTGTTGACGTCGTGTTTCTCAACCGCCTTAAGCATACGACGTATTTTTCCAATTCTAAAGATGTCAAAGAAAATCCAAAAGAACAAGAATAGTAACAGCAATGCACCACCGATATTTGACAACTCACTCCATTCTTGCCAGCCTATTGGGTCAAATAGTAACCTGACCAACAGGACGATAATTGGTGGAAATAACATTGCTAGTATCTCATTTGCGGCAAGCAGACCAAAACCCTTCACTGGTAATTGTCGAATCTGCTGAAATGCCCATCCAGCATGCGGTGCGAGTTTAGCAATCGCAGTTCTAAACGGATTGAGTAAAAAGATAATACGTAGGATGAGTGGTATCCAAATAACAAATGAAACATATGCATCCCAAGGGCCTTCAGGAGGAAAATTCGGGAAAGTGATTGGTTGTACTCCCATCGTACTCAACCTGTGATAGATGCATAACGCTTCAAACCTACGCATAATATCCGAAGAAATCATCAAGTTGTTACCATTAGGCCACGCATGGTCTTCACTCATGACATGTCAGATTGGCTTGGATTTAACATCAACAAAGCCTGGCTGGAAGAGAATATTTCCTGGAGAGATTTCGGTACTGGGGTTCGCTTAGGGAAATTAAAGCGAGAAGAAAAGTGCTCACTTGTCCTATATGATGCAGATTCAGAAGTTACAGTTGACGCTTTTATGCCGCATATGCATCCAGGTGGTGAAGCATACCTTGTGCTTGAAGGAGAGGTTTGGGACGATGATGGCACCTATCCTACTGGATCAATTGTTTGGATGGATAAGGCTTCCAAGCATAACCCAAAAACTCGGGGTAGAACCCTAATTTTAGTGCTGTGGCCAGAAGGCGTTAAAACGGTATGATTTTCTTCAAATTACTGATTTAAGCTGTACTTGCCACTTTTGAGTTGTCCATCAAACCAAAATGGTGCGCCCGGTATTGATGCCGCAAAAAACCCATGAATCAAGGCTTTTTTATTCCAATAATTACCAACTCCCAGTATTAATGCACCGATATAAGCAACAAACAATGCTCCGTGAATGGAGCCAACTATGGTAACCAATTCTGGCTGTCCAAGGATATACTTTACTGGCATAGCAATGAGAAATAAGCACAACGCAGAGACACCTTCACAGTAGCCAACTATGGTTGTCAGCCGTTCAATCATTTAATTTCCACCATTGGCCTACTTGAACCACAAGCCGGACATAACTGGTCATCGCTGTCACCGTAATCATACTTACAAGCAGGACAGACTTTTGCCAATTCTAATTTACCAATGGCGGCTATCTTTTCACCGGTTAAACTGAGATGTCCATTATCAATATCGCCGACCATATATTTACCCGGCCCGCCTATTCTAAGCAAAATATCTGGAGGTAATGTTACCGTGCCAGTATCATCAATAATCAATTCACGGTCTCTACTCAAGTCCTCAACATCAACACCAACACCATGTTCAGCGACAAATCTTCCATCACGCAACTCTAGAGAACGGTCAGCGAATGAGGCGACTTCCTTGGAGTGAGTAACAAGGAGGAATGAAACTCCATCGTTTTCGTGCAACTCCTTGAATAATGCTAATACTTCTCTGCTAGTAATAGGGTCTAGTGCGCCGGTTGGCTCATCAGCTAAAATCAATCTAGGATTGGTAATAAGCGCTCTAGCAATTGCTACTCTTTGTTGCTCTCCACCGCTTAATTTAGCAGGCAAGGCTTTTGCTCTAGGTAAGATTCCCAAACGGTCTAGCATCTCATCTGCAAGTTTTAGCGCCTTTCTAGAAGACATACCTTGGTGTCTAAGTGGTTGTGCAACGTTGTCTCTAGCATTTAGATCGGGTAACAAATTACCTTCTTGGAAAATAAATGATACTGTCTTTTGGCGTAGGTGAACTAGTTCTTTACCACTTAGCCTTGTCATATTCTTACCAGCCATCACCACTGAGCCTGAACTAGGCTTCATCAAACCTCCAAGACATTTCATTAGAGTAGATTTGCCTGAGCCACTAGGCCCAACCACAGCAATCGCTTCACCCGCTTTAATATCGATATGAATGCCACGTAGTGCAACTACGTTACCATCCTCGGCTTTTGACTCATAGACGTGATACAATGAGGATGCTTCAAGAATACTGTCAACCATTTTCATTCCCCCTTCAGGACCATGGCTAGGTCCGAATTAAGCGCCCTTCTGGTAGTCAGCAATAATGCCACAACCACTGCAGCAAATACCGTTAGTGATACTAGGGTTAGTTCAAACCATGGATAAACTAGTTCACGACTTATATTGGTTGATGCACCACCAAATAATTGGAAAATGAAACCAAATACATCAAAGAATCCGTTGAAAGAGAAGGCTAAACCAATACCCAAAACAAGTCCGAGAAGCATTGAAACCATGATAATTGATAAAATCTCAAACAGCACCAATCGCAAAATTTGGGTAGGACTAGCACCAATTGCTTGTAGGACCGCTAATTCCTTCTTACGTTGGTTTAACACTAAAGATAAGAACACAAAACTAGAGGCTACTGCTGCAATACTGGCAACGACGAACTGCAATGAAAGTAAGCCTGGAGTGCCGAAAATCAGACCACCATTTCTCTCAACTGCTTCATGCTCGCTAGTCCAATCCTTGACTTCAGCGACTCGTGAATCTGCTTCGATTCTAGAACCTAATGCCTGCAGCGCATCACCACTCAGACCGTCTATTTGGTAGATCCAATTGGTTGAATTATGTCTATCTGCTGTATCATTCCCGATGAAACTACGCCAGGTAGATTCACCAATAATAACTGAATCAGCAATTAATGGGGAAGAAAGTCCCGGAATGTATTCATGTAAGCCCATATACTCTATTGAAACGTTGAAAGGCGTGGTGATAAATTCTATTTGGGTACCAATCAGGAATAGTGGTTCTAGTAACGGAGTAGGACTTGGATTATACTTGTAATGGCATCCAGTAGCGTTGGCAGTAGTACCATCTGGACAAGTGGCATTATCCACGTTAGCAACTGATAAATCAATATCACCAAAGATGCCACTCAAGTTTGCATTTGATAAATCAGCACCTGCTAAACTTCCTTCACCGAATTCAAAGAAGAGAGCATTTGAAAGGTTAGCCCCCGATAAGTTTGCACCGGATAAATCGACAGTCACCATTAATGATTCACTAAGGTTGGCTCCAATAAGATCAGCTTGTGATAAATCAGCACCAGAGAAATCTGTTCTACCAAAGTCACGGAAACTTATATCTTGGCTAGAGAAATCAACTTCTGATAAATCGATATCCATCATATCGGCGTACATTATTTGCAGAAACAAAATCTGTTCCATATTTTCTGATAGTTGTGACATGTTGGATAAATTTTCTAACGAAAATCCACCTTGTATCACTCGGTAGTCAATTTCCTCATAAGTCATAGTAACCGTTTTGCTTCTTTCATCAGATTGACTGATTAAAATATCGTCTAAACTGGAATCTTTACCTATTGAAGCACCGGCTAAGTCTAGAGTATAGGCTGAATCTTCTCCAGCGGTGAAACCATTACCAGCATAGCGGTCAAATGCTGCTGACAAATCCTCACCAGGAATTGATTGCTCATTCCAATTCAACACTGCTGATGACTGGTCTAAAATTACATATGTCTGTATTAAATCATTGTCTGGACCACGTAGTAACAAACTGGGTATTGTGGTTGCTGTAACGCTTTTATCACCGTCATAAAGCTCGTCGAAGATTGCTAAAGCCGCGCTTTCGTTATGTGAATCTTCAAAGGTAATTTGTAAATCTGAACCTACAGTTGCATCAACCGTTCTTTCATCGACTAGAGTGCCGGTATAACCTTGCACTGCGGCAAGCGTTACGATGGACAAAGTCAATAACATAATTACTGCAAGTCGGTTTACTGATTCTGCTGAGCCTGAGCCTTTTAAACCGCGCTTTACGTCTTTGAGCAACTTGGTTCGACCGAATACTAACTGCATAATTTGTGGACCTTTGGCCCCAACTCTTCCAAGGATAAGTGCACCGCCAATCCAGAATAAGAATGGGCCAAATAATCCTAGGAGACCTTCGAAAAAGAAGTTTTGAACCAGCCCGTACTCACTGCCATTCATTTCCATCCAAGTATCGATTACTGAAATCAATCCTATCAGGAAACAAGTCCAGTGTAGCCAATATTTTGGCTCGACCTTATCTAAGGAGCCTTTTACGCCATCTTCAATCTCTAGTTCAATAAAATTTCTAGCACGTTTTCGACCAAATAATAATGCCAAACCAAGCGTGCTTAGTGCGGTAAACATGGTGGCCCCAAAGGACAGCGTTGGATCTATACTGTAATCACCGGTCTTGAACTCCATAAAGCCCACTGCAGAGAGGACAATCTCCACGGTAAACATAGCAAGCAGATAGCCAGCGAGCCATGCTACTGAGGCAAATACTGCTAATTCGAGTAATACCATGCCCTGTAATCCTTTACTGTCGCCACCAATAACCCGATGTATACTGATCTCTTTACGCCTCTGTTCTAGTGACAATATCAAACCATAAATCAAAACCGCCAAAGACATCACAACAATAGGCACCATGACAATATAGTCAAAAATCTGGATTAAAGCGAGGAAAATATTGAGGAAAGTTATAGTTCCACCAACGATATCGGTATAGAATAATTCAATTTCGCTCGAAGTATAATTATTACTCATTATGTCGGCTTTTAGGTTGTCTAGCCACAGAGTGGCATCTGCAGTTGAACTGGTTGGTAATTGGGAACGGTCTACTGCAAGTCCTAAGTAGACGTGGTCTTTTTCCATCAGAACTCCAGTTTGTTCATCAGATAATACCGTCCAAGTGGTGAATATCGGATTTGGACCAAGGGTTGGATTGCCCAAATCCCATGGCTGATAAATTCCAAGTACTTTCATATCGGTAATTGTCATTGGCATCCTACAGTAGATTTTGCCGTTTTCAGATGCTGAAGCTATACCTGGACAGTTCTCGACTAAATCCACTCCACCTGAATCAAAGAATTCGCTGTCTATAACGTAAACAAAGGTAATCTCGTCGAGTACATCCCCGACTTCAGCCCTTGCTTGTGATGCAATATTTGACGGTAAGATGACACCTCTTTGATCAGTCATATTCTCTGGTGATGGCCATTCTCCCTGCCCCTGGATGATGTTGGCACCAAACCGTTTGGCAAATTCTCCGTCAAAGGCTTCCGGGCCCATAAGCCGTATTGAACGGTAATCAGAAATTGGTGGACCGTCCTCACGTAATTCAGGATATTTCCAAGTCGTATTGAGCCAATATGGATTATCGCTATCGGTTATTGAACGCATCTCTAGTGGTTGAGCGAATAGGAAATCCTCATTGAAAAATCCACCACTATGAATTCCCTGGCGGCCAAAAATCACCGTACAGTCGGCTAATTCAGTGCTGTATTCTAGCATCAATTCAGAACATACATCCTGCATCACACTGGTATTATTTGTCCAACCCGAAGTGCCGATAGCTGGTGCTTTCTTGAATTCTACTTTAGCATCTATAGGTTCACCGTCAAGCGATTCATCAAAAAATATCTGTGATAGCCCGATTCCGTAAGACAATACTGTGGTTATGACAAGTGATGCTAAAAATACCCCTGCCACGACGGCTAGGCCTCTTTCTCGACCTCGCCACGCACTTTGTGAGGCTAAACGTATGTTTTCTGGAGCATCACGAATGCGTCTGCGCCATCGTTCAATTCTACCCACTTTAGGAACCACATAGGCTGCGAATGGGTCGAACTTATCTTCCTCTTCACTCATTCTTCTTCACCATCCAACTCGTCAAGACCCCATGCTGTACGGATGTCAGAGGCTTCGGTTGTTCCATCCTTTAACAGCAACATACGGTCAGCGTTTAATGCCAATTCTGGGTCGTGAGTGACCATTAAGATTGAGATTGGGTCATCCTCATCATGACACAGATCTTTGAATAATTGCAATACTTCTTTGCCACTAGCAATATCTAAATTTCCAGTAGGCTCATCTGCTAATAATAAGGGGCGATTACCAGCAATTGCTCTGGCTATTGCCACTCTTTGTTGCTGACCACCAGATAATTGGTCTGGAATATGATGCATCCTGTCGCTTAAGCCAACTTTGGTTAGTGCCTCGATTGCTCTTTCCTCCGATTGTGAAGAACTAACCCCAGACAACTCTAACGCCATAGCAACATTGTCTAGGGCGGTTAAATTGTTCAGCAAATGAAAGTCTTGGAAAATCCAACCGACTAATTCTCTACGAACATCAACAACACTTGATGGGCCTTTTAAGCCATATTTACGGTCATTGAGGTTAATTTCTCCGCCATCACCTGACAACAACCCGCCGATAATGTTCAATAGTGTAGATTTGCCGCAGCCAGATGGACCCATTAAGGCGACTAATTCGCCTTTTTTTAACTCTAAATCAACACCTTTCAAAACTTTGAGTTTACTGCTTCCAAAGCCAAAAGATTTCGTTAGACCTTTCACTTCTAGCATTTGTCATCTACCTTGACTTCTGCATCTAGTCTTGGTATTTATAAGAGTGTTAGGGATTGCTACTTGCCAACTTGTTTTGGAACTTAACGTAACTTTTCTTCATGCGATGGTGAAATAGTGGTGGAATTAACGCTGTCCAAAACATCACGTAGTAGCCATTTGGCAGTTGTGGAGAGTCGTCATGAACTGCTAGCTTTTGGTATGGCGTGCTAGACCTCAAATGGTGGGATGGATGCAGGGGCAGTTCTAGAAGCGTCCACCGAGACCATCGATTACGGCTTTCCCATGCGTGACTTGCATTAGGTCGCTCATTATCACCTCGAACTAATCCGTGGTGTTGTAGATAATTGACAAATTCAAGTAAAAATATCGCTACTATGGCTTGAAGTAAAAACACACCAAGCAGTACCGGTGCTATGATGAACAATGTCATCAGTAATGTCAACTGAACTAACATAGAGTATCTAAAATCCTTAGGCTTAGCACGATATGCCCCCATTAATTGCAATGGAATGGTCCTGATGAAATGAACATATACATTTCTTTTCCATGGAGAAGAGGTTGGGTCTCTTGGTTTGGCCCAGTGTTTGTGATGAGTATGATTATGTTCGACGGTAAAGTGAAGGTATAACACACACATCAAGTCTAATCTTGACAACCACCAACTGCGAGAACGAGGTCTTCTGTGGCCTAGTTCATGAGCGGTTATTATACCGGATGCACCAGATGACATACCCACAGATACAGCAGCAAGCCAGATAAAAGCAGTATAGTCAAAATAAGCTTGGTAGAGTAGTGTTGCAATAACCACAGGCACCAATATTCCATGTGTATGAACAATGAAATCAAAGGTCTTGGATTCTTCTAACGGATCTGTTATTGAACTGTCACCTAGCAATAAATCTAGGATTGGATAAATCACCAAAGCAAGAATCAGGGTTGAAGCTGACCACCAGCCACCAGCCAGCAAACCGATGACGGTAACCAGCGGCGTGAACAACCCCAGAGTCTGGACAAGCCACCTAACCATGATGGCCTATCGGCCCGTCTGTTATTGAGGTTAGCATTGTCAAGCCTTGTTTCGGCGAGAAAATATCTTCCTAATCCAGGAAGGGGAAAATTCAATCCCGTTCCGGTATACTTGTTGTTCAATTGCATTCTCTACATACTTTGCTAAATAATCATCCATTACTTGCCACCTCTGATACTATGGGACCCTCTTACATCGGCTCCAAATCTAAAATCTGCCATCGCATTGACGATCATCTGCTTCCAACTAAAGAAGATACCACTACGGTAATCTTGCTTGGTTATTATTTGTTCAACATAGGTTTCTAACTCTCGGTCCATTTCCTTCCCTCTTTCACTTTACTTTATGCACCTAGAGTATATTAAACAGCGGTAAAATTGCCAACACATGGATGCAATAATAAAAGTAGGTAAATTTTACAACACCTAAGCAATAGCCTTGTTTACTTGATTTTGATAAAATCCAAACCCTTGACTAGATTATGGCAAAGATGAGTTTCTTTGATAACCAAGGTGGCTAACGACCGGTTATCCCAGCCCAACCCGACCCCGTAAGGAACCGAGGCAGACGGCTTAGGAGTGTGTTCACGTGGGCATGGATTTAGCATTGAAAGCAAAGTTGCAGAAGCAGCGATATCATATCGTGGGTGAGCACGGTGGGGTGAAAATATGCCACTGGACAAAAGAATCATTACTACGTGACAGACAATGCTACAAAGGCAAGTTTTACGGTATTGCCAGTCATAATTGTATGCAAACCTCACCAGTAGTAGACCAATGCAATTTAGCTTGCACTTATTGCTGGAGAGAGCCCCATATGGATACTTTAGAGTTAACCGACCAAGACCCGCTTGAACTCCTCTATGAATCGGTTAGAGCACAAAGAAGATTGCTCTCTGGTTTTGGTGGCAATCCAAAAGTACCGAGAGAAAAATGGCTTGATGCACAAAATCCTAAGCACGTTGCTATTTCACTAAACGGTGAGCCGACACTTTACACTAGGCTTGGCGAATATATCGACTTGTGCCATAAGCATGGCATGACTACTATGCTGGTTACCAATGGAACATTTCCCAAAGTTCTAGAACGCCTAGACCCACTACCAACTCAATTATATGTTTCAGTTGATGCACCTAATAAGAAAGTGTTCAATGAAGTATGTAAACCAAAATGGAATAAACGTTCTTGGGAACAATTTGAGAAAACTATCGATTTAATGCCGTCCCTAGATACTAGAATAGTCTCTCGCCACACATTGATGAAGGGAATTAACATGAGTGATCAACACATTCGAGAGTTTGCTGCATTAGATAACCGAGCTGACCCTGATTTTATTGAAAACAAAGGCTACGTTTTTGTTGGTAATAGCAGGGAAAACCTCAGTGCAGAAAATATGCCCAGTCATGATGATATCATGGATTTCTCAGCCAAAATCGCCCCGCTGACGGGTAGGAAAATATTGTCAGATTCTAAGCCAAGTAGAGTTGCTTTAGTCGGCCAAGAAATTACTCCTATACCAATACCGGAAGCAACTATGTTTTTCCCGGAGGACCTGGGGATTGCGCCTTCAGTAAAGCATCTGCCCATTATTCAATAATTGGAAAGTCAACAGATGTATCACCGCTGAACCACTGTGGATATTTCTTCATACATACCTTGAATTCTTGGCTAGACAGATTATTCGCCAACCATTGACCTAAATTATCCCATTGTTGACTATCAAACCACTCCCTGTCATGATTAGCAAACTGGCGAACAAACGGGAATAACGCGTCATTCAATTCATTTGGTAGCATTTCGAGTAAGAGATGGTCTAAGTCGTCTAAGTATTTTTTCGCCAACTCTCTTTGTTCTAATGGATCAACATCGCCGTAACGATTAGGATATTTATAGCGGTCAAGATGGAACTTGAATTCATTGTCGTTGCGATTGACCCAATGGTTGTCAAGTTCAGTTAATGTCCAGTTTGCAACGTATTGCATTATCTCTAAACTCTCTTCGATAACCTTGCCACTAGGCAACAGCATAACTGGAACTGTGCCTTTTGGTGAAATTTCCATCATATGTTCTGGTCTATCTCTAAGTATTACCTCTCGATGCTCACAAACAAGTCCTGCTCGTACAATTGACATTCGAGCCCGCATTGCATATGGGCAACGGCGAAAACTGTAGAGAATTGGTTTTATTTGGTCGCCCATTTACCTGACTTCCATGTAGTTATCAATTATTATTGTAAGTTGGTCTTCGCCCTTCAATTAGGGCGGATAAGCCTTCAAGAGCATCTCTTGTGGAAAATATATCAGTTAATTTAGACAATTCTGAATCTAGTCCTTCACTTAGTGATGTATTGCTAGTGATATCAATCAATTCACTTGCCATCGAGAGGGCGATTGGCGCAGTGTATTTCAGATTCTTTAATTGGCGAGAAATGGTTTTCTCTTCCATATCATAGCCTGCTGGACAACCACCTGAAAGCAATACTGAAAGGTTGTTATCGCTGTAGAAGTCCAAGGCAAATTTAACCACTGGACTTGCATTATTACTTGGCTTACCTGGATACTTATTGGCTGGCTTACCTGATGCTGAACATTGTATTACCGCTGCATCAACCTCTGATAAATCAACTAAGTGAGTCAATAATCCAATGTCATAAGCAATTTGAGAGTTCATGAAATTTCCACCAAGTACTGCCCATCTTGCTAGTGGGATACCCGAGATTCTTGCAGGTCTTTGAGAGCCACCAAGACCTGGGTAGATACCGATTGAGGTTTCTGGGAATCTAAATTGAGTTCTTCTAGTGCCGATTCGATAATCACAGCACAAAGCAAGTTCAAGACCACCGCCAAGAGCAAGTCCTGTGGTTAGTGCAACCGTTGTTTTGCTAGAATTTTCAATCGCATTGAGCACTTTATGACCGTTGCTGGTAAATTCTACGATATCTCCTATCGCATTAGATCTTATCTTGTCGACGAAGAATTTGACATCCGCTCCAGCAACGAAGGCTTTTCCTGCACCATCTAATACCATGGTATGGACTGCAGAGTTACCATTTACTGCATCAACTGCTTGACCAAGTTGCTTGATGACAGTTTCATTCAGTGCATTCATTGCTTCTGGGCGATTGATGGTAATTGTGGCTACTCCATCCGTAATCGAGGTGTCAACATAACTGAAATCCCATTGAGCATTACTACTTGCTTGTTTGGCGAAGAATTCTGCGACCTGCCAAGTTGGTTCCCCAGCATCATTTAGACATAATTTTTGATATTCAACAGCCATCTCATGAGATTGTTGTATGCCGATTTTATTCATCATTTCAAATGGTCCTTTAGCCCAACGCAAGCCAACTTTAGCGCCTCTATCAACATCTTCCATCGAACAAACGCCTTCATCGACAATTTGTGCTGCCACACCAAATACCACGCCAAATAATCTCCTCGACACTATTTGGTATTGCTCTTCTGAGTAATCGGTTGCCTCGCTAATCTCCCACATTTTGTTAGCGTCGATTAATTCTCGTAAGTTTGCTGCGCCATCATAACGTGGAACTGCTAATTGTTCTGCTAGGTAATCTGTGGAGTGAAGCGCGATTGGTGGTCCTGTTAAATTCATTAGACCAAATGGTCCAAGTCCGATACGGAACGCCTTGCAGGCAATCGCATCAATTTGAGCTGCATTAGCAACACCCTCTTGCTTTAAGATACATGCTTCATTAAGCCATGGAACAAAAAAGCGGTTGACAACAAATCCTGGTCGGTCACCACAAACGATTACCACTTTACCCAGCATTTTGCAATATTGTACAACTCGGTCAATGGTATCTTGACTAGTGGTTTTTGCCGGAATAACTTCCACCAAACGGTTTTTCGCTGGATGGTAAAAGAAATGAAGACCAACAAACTTATCCGGCCTACCTGTGGCTTTTGCTAGTTCATTTACTGATAGCGAAGATGTGTTAGAAGCAAGGATAGTATGGTCTCCACAGGCTTCATCAAGGGTCTTGAAAACAGCTGTTTTAATATCAAAGTCTTCGAATACCGCTTCGATTACTAAATCGGTACTTTCAGCAGTATTTTCTACTCCAATAACTCCGGTGATGCGGCTTTTTATTTCATCAACTTGTGATTGATTGAAAATTCTTCTTTCGACCGCTTCGCTGAGAAAATCTGTTATTATTCCCTGACCACGGTCAACCCATTGTTGCTCTCGGTCGACCATTTGGACATCGAATTCTTCTTGGGCAGACTTTTGGGCAATTCCTGAACCCATATTGCCGGCTCCCACAATAGCTACACGCTGAATAGGCTGCATATTGTTGGCGAATCTTAAGATGTTCATGAACAATGCGTATCGGTGTCACAGTCATGTGCAACCATTTATAGCCACAATAACTCAGCGAATTACATGCAAATAAATAGGAAGTTCATTAGAATTTGCGTCATTATTTTTGGAATTTTAGTCTTGGCATCCTATGTTTTTGGCTTATCTAGGATAGATGATAAAATGGCTTTATGGGGAGGAATTCCTAGTAGTTGGCTGAAATTCATTGTCCCGTTTATGTTTATCGCCGCGATTGGTTGGCTAATTTATTGGTGGACTATTCTTTACCGCGTAGATGCCTCGGCAATTGACCAATTGCGCTGGCCATGGCAAGATTCCGAAGATGGGAATGGAGCAAACCGATTATTCCTCGCTTACTGTGTATTCATGATTCCTTCAATGCTGTGGCTTGAAAGCACGTTATTTCATATGAACAATGACTACAGTTGGACACCAATATTGGTGATTGGTATTCTTACTCTAGCATCTATCGGTAACATAATGTTAGGATTATTGGCATATTCAGCCCACCAAGACGGTCTTAAAGGTGCCAATATGATGCTTGTTGGAGCATTTATGTTAAGCATACAAGTCGTAATATTTGATGGAATTGTCTGGAATGTTAAATTCCCTTGGTAGGGTTAAACTAAGGAATCGTAAGCGTCTGCTAAGCGTTTGCAGAACTCTTTGTTGTCATACTTCATAGCATGCTTGAGTAAACTTGCTTCTGGAGACCTTTGCTCTTGTTTGCCGGCCACAGCCTGCCAGTCAGCATGTAGATTGATGATAGCTTGACTCCATGCCGCTGAATCATCAGCCGGTATGCAGGTATTGTCTGGCATCAATTCATTATGAGAAGGCAGATCGGCACAGATTACTTTCATTCCTGCAGCCATAGATTCTATTGGTGGATAGCCAAAACCTTCACTGACGGAGGGGAATAGTAACGCTTCACACCTCATTCTAAGCGTCATCAAGTACTCATCTGATACCGATGAACCATGCTGAGTCCAATTGTCAATTCTGTTTTGTTTAGCTAATTCCACTATTGGAGGCAGCCCTGAGTTACTATCTCCATTGCCAACATGATGAATGTGAACCTGTTGTTTGACATCATCCGGTAAATTACCTATTACTTGACAGAGGAATTTCATTCGCTTTCTTGGATCGTTACTACCAACAATCAGTAAATTACACGCTGCTGGCATCGCAATATCCTCTAATTGCTGATTATTAGGATGATATTTAGCAACATCAATTCCCATTGGAATACAGACAGAGGGAACTTTGGAAAAATTGTCCTTAGATGCTTGGTGAGTATGCCTTGAGTTGCACATTAGGAAATCCGCTTTTGACAGTCCATGACGTAGTTTTTTCAAATCTCTGCGACGCAGCAGACCTGGTTTAGTATCACCAACTTCAATACTCTCATCACCAATTTGGAGGTGCTGTGGGAACAAATGAAACAAGTCATGGACGGTTATTGTCACTGGCACCGCGCAATTACTGGGAACTAGGTGGGATTGTTCTTGGTCGGTAATATGAACAAGGTCACATTTTCCTTGGCTAACAAGTCGCTTAGCGAATTTTGCCACCCGCCTTGGATGGGAAACCCAGCGATTCCATAATCGAGAAAATGGGTTGCTGGTTTTGCTCAACGGGTATTCGCACTCACCGGCAAGTTCCCAGCCTTTGATTTGACCAGAATTCAACATATCTACTAAGTTATGATGCGCTGCACCAAGCCCAGTATTACGACCAAGCGAGCCGCCTCTGACTAGGAGAACTCGCTTGGCCATAGCCACACCAGCAGGCCTCATCATTTCAAAGATGAGTTTCACTGAGTGATTATTCACTCTGTTGCTGCTTCTTCAGTAGCTTCTGCTGAGTAATCCTTAGCATCGTCTTCTTCGTTACCAAGAGCAATGACTCCAAGTACCAAACAAGTCAGTGCACCAAGATATAGCAGTAGAGCAATGTAATCTGTTGGAACATCGAAGTTTGTCCAGTAGGACAGAGCTTTCTGATTGGTTACAATTGAACTTTCCATATCTTCTGCATCATCATCAGCAATCTCGGAAGATTGTACGATTCGGAATAATGGTTGGAGATCAGACATTTGTGGTGCTGTACCTCTATCAAATTCGCCCCTCATATCTGTGTAAAATGTTGAGGTTGAATCTCCCGCAATAACCAATCCAGACAGTTGCTCTGCTTGCATGTTGATTTCAGTACCGAAATAGATTGGAAGAGCCGGGGTCATTGCATCAACAATTGTGAAGGACTTAAGCAACTTGGCAGTAATTGGCCTGGTTGTTGGGTCAACACTTGCAGTACAGTCATCGACTGGAATGCCCTTGACTTCGCTGGTTCCTGAACAGGTCACTGCGGTAATCGCATAGCCACCAGCATCAACTTTGTCACCATCGCCAGTTAGGAACCCACCTGTGGTTTCGTCCAGAGTTTCAACACCAATTAGGCCAAAGGTAGCGATCATCATTTCGGTGTTGTGCCACGATAACTCGTTTGAGCCGTCTTCAAGGATTGTCTCACCCTTATCGCAGTCAGAATTGTGACCTGTGCAAATTGTGTAGGTTGTGGCTGGTCCGGTAGATAAGCCTCCTGAACCATAGTAGGTTAGATTGGTTTCTAGTTTACTCCAACCTAGTGACATATTGGTTATATCACCAGCAACAAAAGCACTTACTGGGTCTCTCCAACCGAATAACCACTCGTTAACTGTTTGAGTCTTGTAAGGACCGTCGCTACCAAAGCCCAACAAGAAATCTGGGACGAAGTCGCCGTATATGGCATCTCTCAATAGCGACCTCAAAGCAGCAGCAGCATTAGCATCAATACCGTAAATCATACCAATTGTGGTTTCATTCCAAGTCATTGGAGCACCTGGTGCCATTGTCTGCAAATTTACCGGTGGGGTTTGCCCGAATAGCTCACCATAAAGGAATAGCCCAGCGCCAGTTGTTGTTGTAATACCAAGTGGCCCGTATAGCAAGTTTCCTGCAGTCGCTGCATCAACAGATACTGCGGGAGCACCCAAAGAAGCACCAGCATTACCCCATAAACCTCCCATGTTCAAACTATAGGTTAGGTAGCCACCGCCGACTGGATCTACGCCGCCGAGGGTTACGTTGACGTATTCTTCCGCTGTGATTGTTCCTGTGCCACCAAGTAGCACCATTGGAAGGGCTGTTTGACTGGTTAACCAGCCGGCAACCCATGTGGCAATTGCTCCGTATTGAGCCATATCTAAGCCGTATGTGGTCATTGCAGTTGCTGCATCCATACCAATGAATGTTGCTACACCGAATGCACTTGCTGATTCATCACCAACTGCATTGGTTGCTAGCAGACCAGTTGGTACTGCATCGCCTTGACCGCCAAACAATAGATTCATTGCTACTGCATTGTCAATATCGACGCCAAGATAATTCATCATACGAGTAGATGCGTTTACCGAGGTAGGAGTGGAGAACCAGGCGTCATCGCCGCCACCATGAGTGTTAGCGAAGGTACCGCCAACTCCGAAACATAGAGCCCAGTCATTGGCAATAGTTGCATTAACGTCAGGCATAGTTTGGCTAGCCATTACTGTGAAGCCCCAAATACTGGCTCTTTGCATAGTTCCAACATTGGCAAAGCCATTTGCTGCATCAGCCATTACTTCATCATAGGTTGCAGTAGGGAATGCATTGCAGTGGCCAGCAAGGACCATAACACCGACCATTCCGGTGAGTGAAACATCTTCACCAGTTGGCATCATAGCGGAATCGAACGCATATGACATGTTGGTAATTGTTGCGTTACCAGCAAACATCTGGCTTAGATCTGTCTCTCCTGCTGCTTGTTGCTGCCCTTGAATTGCTTGGGTGTAGGTAATCGTCTCTCCCATACCCTGCATGTTGTTCATACCAGACATGTTTGAAGCAGCAAAGAATGCATCAAAGGCATCGTAATAACCAACACCGATCATTGTTGAAGCAGTTCCTGCATCTGCGCCTTGAGACTGGATTGCGCCATATGTTGCAGCAAGACCATCAGCAGTTGCTTTTCCAGCACTAAATGAAGTCATCTCGTTGTTGATTGCACCGGCAGCGAATCCGGCCTTGGTAAGGGACATGATTCCGTCTATGGCAAGTCCAGTTGCTCCAACTACTTGTGGCTGGAATGGAATATTGGTTGTGGTTACTTCACTGTCACAAGGGGTTCTTGTGTCTTCAGCACAGGAGTATACTTTAGATTCACTGTACTGAAGTGTACCTGCGGTTTCGTTAAATTCAATGATTTCACGAGTGTAGGTAATGTCGTAGTCGAATGGACCCACTTGTTCATACACAGGTTCTGCTGCTCCAGGATTGGTTAAATTCCAAGCGTAATAACTACGCTCACCGGTACTGGTTGCCCAATCCTCTTCTGCTTCTGTACAATCATCGTTTGCACAGGCGGTATCAGTCGGGAATGTTGCAAAATTCTCGTCTACTGCGTCTTCTACAGCGCCTGTGGATAACACAGACAGTGGGGCACTCAAAATCAAAAATGCCAAAGCGGCACCAAGCATTACTTTACTATTAGATAGCATACTCATGACCTATTGGAAAAACATCAAGGTGTTAAAGATTACACCTAATGTTGGTGAATATACATAGAAATTTGCCAAATTTGCCCTGCCGGATAAGAATTTTGAGTTTTTTGTCTTCACTAAGTGTAAAAAAGGAAGTTAGTTTAGCGTGGATTATCGAGTGATTTTATGCCAAACCCTGTACAACATATTTCCAAGGATTCTTTCACTGAAATAAAAAATAAGATTGACGATACCATACAAAATGGTATCGCGATAAGAAAAGCATTAGCTGATTATTCCAATAGCGATGCATATGATATCAACTGGGAAGTCCAAGCAGCGGTAGAAGCATTACAAGTATTTGGCTCGAGATGGACTATTGAAATTCTTTCAACACTTTACATTGCAGGGCCACGGAGATTCAACGAAATGAAGTCCCTACTAGAGGGAATTTCTTCTAGGACTCTTTCCGATAAACTAACCTTACTCGCCGAGGAAGGATTAATCCTGCGTAATGTTGATGCTGGCCCTCCAGTAAGAGTTTCGTACGCACTTAGCGAACACGGTGTGATTTGTGGAAGATTGC
>CAXHFO010000011.1:0-17156 GCA_964015895.1 uncultured Candidatus Poseidoniales archaeon | reverse complement strand
TTGACGGTAGAGGTTACTCGATGGAAGGCATGGATAAAGATGATGCATCAGATGCAATACTTGATGTTGACAGAGATGGCCTAAATTCCACCGAAGAGTACTGTTGGCCTTACCCTGCAGAATGTACCGACCCCGGATTCTTGAGAGGTCTAACAGGTGTTGTTGACGGCGAGGGTTTCCGTTCTTATCTAGATCCACGCAAATCAGATACTGATGGAGATGGTATGCCTGATGGCTATGAAGCATACATGTGTTTGAGAATTGGTGGTTTTGATGTTTTCTCTCAACGATACGAGTGTGCTGATTTTGATCCACTAAACGCCAGTGATTCTACAAAAGACCCAGATAAAGATGGTTTTGATGTAAACCGTGATGGAATAATGAGTTTCAATGAATGGTACACATCTAGTGAAGAATATATCTATGGTGCTCCATCAAACCACACGACTGAACTCGATGGACTTTGGTGCACAGCTACACTTCCGGATGGCTCTCTGTTAACTAATTGGCCTTACATCCCTACTGGAATAAACGCAACATTTCAAAATATTTTACCTGCCTGTACGGACGCTGAAACACCAGTTGGCGAAGATTTATGGCTGGGTACAGACCCTTTACTAAAAGATTCAGACAGATATAATTGGGATGGTTTTTCGGTAAGAAACTTGTTCCCGTCTTTTGGCGATGGCATCCCAGATGGTTGGGAAGTCCACTTTGGTCTAGATCCATTGAATCGCAGTAGTGCATTAGCGGACGAAGACTTTGATGGTTGGGACAAAAATTTAGACGGCACAATTTCTCCTGATGTGAGTCGAACTGCAACCGCCCTTGAACTAGGTGAGCAATTATCCAATATTGAAGAATATAATATCCATTTTGACGAAGGCAATTCAGTTATGGCTGGGCTTAAATCGGTCACCTATGATAGTGAAGTTTCAACCCTAAATCAATATCCAATTTCATTTGCATCACAGAGTGAGGAAATTAGTGTGATTCATCACGATGTAAGATCACTAGAGGTTGTTGAATCGTTGTTGTATGTTACGACAAAATACGGCGTTACTGTAATTGATAATTCACTTGCTTCCTCTAGTGACTATTGGATTCCCCAAGGAATAGAACTCTATGATTCAACCATTTTGCGTGATCAAAATGATCAAGTATATGCCATTGCTTTTGCTTCCAACGTAGGTCTTGGAGTGGCAAGGATTCAACTTGATGGATTACTTCAATCAGTAGATAACTGGGATTGGTCGCAAACAGAAACCATACACGAAGTGGAAGAACTTTTGATTAATAGTCCTAATAATCAATTGATTGGATTAGGTTTTGCTGGAGCAGGTAATGTGTTCGAAGTAAGTAGCTTTGGACTTATCGAACAAGTACATGATGTTAGCCAGGCTATCACAACTCAATTATCCAATGGAAATGTCACTGTTACCGATATAGAGCACGGGCTTGCTAATGGTAATCTAACGCTCTTTGTTGCCACCGATAGGGGCCTGCTGACTAGTGAAACGAATTCTGGTAGAGATGGCGATAATGCTGATTGGAGATTCTTTTTCTCTAGGGAAGATACTGGAGTCTTTGCGTCGATAAATGAATTGAGGACATTACCATCTGGGAGTTCTGAAAACCCTGCTGAAGTGAGAGATATATTGCTCGATGGACCATCAAGGGATAACCCACAAGTTCTGTGGTTTGGTACTCCTTCAGGTTTGCATCAAATGCGGCTAATTGATAATGTAATAAGCCATAGTGGTTTACTAGAAAATCCTGGCTCCAATGAAATTAGCACGAGAGATATTAACAGCATTAGAGCAATACACTCCACAGGACAACAAATTATTCTTGGTTCAAATGCAGGTACTTGGGTTCTTTCAGGAGACTACTCTAATGTATATGAGATAGATCAACAAGAGACTATGCCCGGATACATTTCCGAAATTGCCACTATTGGTATTTCTGAAAATATGACTATTTTTGCATCTTCAGAACCGGGGCAATTTTCTAACCTTGAGCTGATGAATCCAAAATCCAATGACTCAGATGGCGACGGAATGCCCGATGGGTGGGAAATTGGCAACAATCTAGATCCAACAGATCCTTGGGATGCGCTATTAGATTTCGATTATGATGGCCTTGATTTAGATCAATCTGGTGATGGCATATTAGAGCGGCTATGGACCAATCTTGATGAGTTTAGATATGTCGAGAGGACTGATGATGGCTACAATTCTACCAACCCCAATGTGGGTGACACTGATGGTGATGGATTAAGAGATGGAGAAGAGTATTTTGGATTCTTCTACGAGAGTACTAATTTATGGTGTTATTATTCTGTACAACTAGAGTACATCTGTGATAGCCTAATAGGAGATAATGCCAATTCAACATACCTCAGTTTGTCAACCAGCGATTTAGGTACCGATCCGACTAATCCCGATTCGGATGGTGACGGAATGCCAGATGGTTGGGAAATCGAGAACAGGAGATGGGTTGGTTCCTCATTCACCGGCGGGAATAATTGGTCACTGGATCCCAACAGAGCCGAGGATGCAAATTGGGATGCTGATGGAGATGGATTACAAAATCTGTGTGAGTACCGATGGACTCAAGTTAAACAGCAGGCAATCAATGGATTATTACTTGAGTCACATGGTGAGAATTCAACTGATGCTGAGTTATGGTCTGATTCAGACCCAAATAATATCGATTCAGATGGGGATTCATTACCAGACGGATGGGAAGCCGCTTATTCTTGTTCTTGGGATAGTTCAAGAGTTGGAATAAATCCATTGAATGGTTCAGATGCGCTAAAAAACCCTGATGGTGATGGATTCGATATAGATAGAGACGGCATAATACAACAAAATGAGGCCTTTGTGAACTATCTTGAATACCACCTGCGCTATGATTTGTTTGATCAAGATAATCCAACAGATTTCAATAATCTGCCGTTTGGATTTAGTACAGATTTATTCACTAATGTAAGTAATAATGGTGTGCCAGAAGCATCGTATGCAGAACGTGCAGCAGGTTCCTTACTTGCAACTCAGAATTCTATTGATGCGGGCTCATCTGACCCGCTTGATTCAGATACCGATGATGATGGTATGCCAGATGGCTGGGAAATTTGGTTTTCTAGATGGGATATACTAGAAGATGAGTGGACTCTTAATCCTCTACAACCATCAGATCGATGGGATGATGCAGACCAAGATGGGATGACAAACTGGGAAGAATATAATGCAATTGACCCCGCGATGACAGAAACAGACCTCAATCGTTCGTCTCCAAAGTGGTTCGTGACAACAATTGGTAGTGCATACACATTCCAAGCATGGGCCGGGATACAAACCGACCTATCATTTGGTTCCTTTGTAAATTCAACCCAGAGAAATTTGACAGGATTAACAGGAGACCCCAATAATGTTGATACTGATGGAGATGGAATTATTGATGGTGTTGAATTATTATTTACTACTTGGAATCAATCTGCTGAAACCTGGACATTAAATCCATTGGTTCCAGGTGATGGATTGTTTGATTCTGATGAAGATGGGCTAATAGATTTACAAGAATTTGCTCTCGTGACTTCAAATCCAGACAACGGAATAGAACATCCTTCTGATGCACCTCTATTACACATTGATGGAGATTTATTACAACCTACTGAAAAGGCTCAGAGAATGTTCAATATTCTAATTTCAAAAGAGACTAGGGGCAAACGCCTGCTTGATGATTTCAACGATTGGCAAAATGGCGAGCCAGCAAATAATTTTATTTCGATTTTAATGGGTATTACTGACCCAACTAATCCAGATACCGATGGAGATGGTATGTATGACGGATTCGAGTATTGGTTTGCAGAATGGGACTTGGAAGGAAATTTATGGAGTATTAACCCACTCATTGATGGAGATGTTTTGCTAGATACAGATGGCGACAGTTTCGACTGTGATGGAGATGGTAATATCTCATTAGACGAACGATTTTCTAACCTTAGAGAATGGGAATCTAGAACTTGGGGTAAGTACTCAGAACGGACCACAATTCCTCAAGAAGTTGGAATATTGAGCTTTGGGGATGATGCGATAAATGCCTACATAGAAGAGATGGGTTATACCTATTTTGAGGCGAGATCAGCTTTGTATAATGACTTCATATCAAAGAGCCAAGATAGTGCAGAACGGATGCTTAAAATCAATTCATATGACTCAAATAATTTTAATCGTACTCTTGTTGGTATTGCAGATCCCACTAGCAGTGATTCAGATGGTGATTCGATTCCAGATGGGTGGGAATATTGTTATGCGATTTATGGCATGCCAGATGTTTCTACTCAAGACCACTGGGCTGCAAACCCAGTTAACCCTCACGATGTTAATTATGACGGGGATAGCGATGGTTGGTATGATAGAAGTGCATTTGATATCCCTGCCCAGCAAGGAGAATGGGATGAAAGGGTATTTACCTCAAGTGGTGTAATAATTCAACCTGGTCCAGGTTCTTTGCCGTTTACTAACTTAATGGAGTGGAATAATGATACTCGACCAGATTTGAATGATACTGATGGTGACTCAATTATCTACAATACCCAAACTTCCAATGGAGCGGTAATTTCTCATGAAATTGATTACAACCTCAGTGATGGTCGAGAAGTATTCAAGTATGGTATTAATCCAAATGATAATGATACCGATGGAGATATGTTACCAGATTGGTATGAATATAAGATGGCTTGGAATGAATCAAATGATAATTTTTCTTCACTCTTACAAATTAAGGTTATTTGGATTGATTCTATAAGTGGTGATGAATGTGATACTAATACAATATCTTGTTTACCTCTTTCGATAAATAGCGACAAATTATCGCGTCCTGAATTAGAATTTACTTGGTTTACCTTAGATCCAGCAGATCCAGTCGATGCTAATTATGATCCAGATAATGATGGGAACTACGACTGCTCTGGAGCAGGTTGTAGTTATGAGGCTTACACTAATTTCCAAGAATTTTTTACTTTGACTGATGTAGATTTAGCATCTCCAAATGCTGTAAGATTGGCTCCACTAGTCTATCAAGGCAACCCTGTTGAAGAATGGTGGCAGTTCCGCGGCTATTTGTTAGGTCTTGGGACTACTTCTGAGGGAACTTCAAATTATTTGAAGATGGACAAACAATCTTCTACAGATTTTAGATATGTCTTGATCGTTGATGATAATGATGATGATTTTCTTACGTTGAATCCAACTGATGACCAGACTTTAGTATCTGGTGCAATCACTGATCAGTGGGAAATATACTATACTAATTCACCTCAAACTGCACCGGTTAGGGTTGTTGGTGAGCATGAATTTGGTTGGTATAAAGTAGATCTTGATAACGATCATATCGCTGAGGGGACTAGTCCAATTAACTGGGATACAGATGGAGATTGGATTGTGGATTGGTTTGAAGTAAATGATGATGAAGAAGATGGTTTACGAGGAGATTCATCTCCACTAAGATATGACTCAAGACAGACTGGTTGAGACTGGCAACTATAGTTGGTGAAATGATGTCAAATGATGCCGTAGAGGGTTTAGTAACTCTTCAAGAACGTGCTGTTAATCTGATAAAACAACTCAATATGCCCATAGTTGAAGTGAGCATAGTTATACAAAATATGCTGTCACCTATGCTTACATCGCTACAAGAACATGCATCCAATACTAACACTGAAATTCCAGAGCAGTTGAAACACCAATGGCCCATTAAAAAACCAATTAACGACGATGTAGCATCTTCATTGAGTTTGGATAAAATTTTATCTGTTGTTGATGAAGACAGAATGGATATTTTGATGACTTTAATTCGCGTCACTATGGTAGAAACAGAAATGATTCTTACCGACGGTATTTCTGCACTAAGGATGTGGGAACATTTAGCAAGAAGCCAGTTGTCGAATATAACCTCCCCTGGCCAATTATTCTCTCCATTTGAGATCCCAGAAGATTGGTAACAATTTTTTTTAAAATAATGACATTTTGGGTGATTACATGGCAAGCAGAAATTTACTCGCTACCTTACTCGTTATGCTGATGATTAGTGCAGGACTTTCGGGTTGCTTTGGAGAGGAATCTAGAGAGGTTCAAAAAGGAATACCAGGGGGTTTAACACTTGCTTGCCTTAGTGGTGATAAATATACTTCGATGGTCGTAGAAATAGATTATGAATCGGGTTATATGCCAGAACAAAGTTCCACAGATTTACTTAAAACCCGTCTTGAACAGGTATGTAATAAACCACAAGGTATCGAAATATTTCTTACAGAGACTAATTTTGAACACGAAGGTCAATGGTCCGCAAATGACGTAAGGGAGAAAGGTTGGAGTGAAAAGTCAAACAATCCGCAGAGTGATTCAACACTTTATTGGCAAGCGATTTTCCCATCAGGTCAATATGCTAATGATGGGGTTCTCGGCGTTGCTGTAGATGCGTCTACTATAGCCATTTTTGGTGAAGCAGTGGATGATGCAGAAGGTCCCATATTCAACCGACCTTCGGCAGAAGAAATCGAAAACAGTGTCTTAGTTCATGAATTTGGCCATCTACTCGGATTGGTTAATTTGGTCTATCAATCACCAGTTGATCACGAAGATGATGAACATAAAGGCCATTCAAATAATGAGGATTCAGTAATGTATTGGGCTATTGAGTCTGCTAATATTGGGAACATCATAACAGGTGAATTGCCAGATGATTTTGACTCCGATGACCTCAATGACCTTGCAGGTATGTTGAGTGGCGAAATTGAATCTAACAATCAATTATGGACTAATTGATTATTTTTTTCAGCCACAAATTTAGTTGCCTCTCTCCAAGCATCAAATATTGAATAGAACCAAAGAACAAACCACAAAACTACCGTCAAAGCTAGTGGGATTTGCAGCAATGTCAAGTCAAACGCTTTCTGATGCTTTCTATTGAAATGTTGACCCAAAAAGAAGAAAGGAACTGCGGCAATGAGTGCGGCAAACAAAGGCCGTAATGCCCCCCAAAAACCAACTCCCAATGTCATTTCTTTCCAAATTTGGCGGAAAATTTTGAATCCAGTGATACCCTTTTCTGGCTCTTCTGCAACTTGGGCAAATCGAGAATCATTCATGCTGGCTCGATTAACACCAAACGCTAATTGCATGTCAATATAACCCATAAAAAAACACGAACAGGTCAAAAGTAACAGTTGACTCGGGTTTTCATGGCGCGAATATTGGTTACAGGATTCGAACCTTTTGGCGATCATAATTCCAATATTTCCATGGATATACTTGAAAATGTCCCGGAAAATGTTACAATCTCCGATCCATGGCACAACTCTAGAGATAGAAAACTCCCAAATCAACAGATTGTCATTGAAAAAATGATTTTAACGGTTGATAATGATGGTAGCAATACTATTGCAAATAGATTAGATCAAGGTGAAGTATGGGATGCAATAATACATCTTGGTTTGTGTGAATCATGTGAAAAAATTAGGCTTGAAACAACTGCTAAAAACGTTCTTGATATGAGGATTTGTGATAATTCTGGCCGTATGGTTAAGGATTTTATACTGGGCGAAACAAATATTTCCGCCAACGATTCTGTGATTCAAAGATTATCTTATCCATCAATTAACCACATTAGTAAATCTAATGACGCTGGTAGTTTTATTTGTAATGAGACATATTACCAAACCTTGACAAAATTAGCAACTAGGGGCTTGAAAAATAAAATCCAATGTTGCTTTTTCCATTTGCCAAGTGAGAAACATCTACCTGCTGATGAATTACTGATAGCATTGTATCAGATATTTAGTAGGCTTTTTTTCAAGCCAGTCATTGAAGTGGTTGGCGGTTTAATTGTCAATAATGAAAAGATATTGTTAGCCCGTCGCAATGGCTCGTCTAAGATGCCTAGGAAATGGGAATTTCCTGGAGGTAAAGTTGAATCAAATGAGTCGTGTAAAGAGGCGATAACTAGGGAAATAAAAGAGGAGTTTAACTGGCATGTGATTGAATCTTCAAACTTTGGTAACTGGTTTTTTGAATATGATAACTTCTGTGTAAATTTACACATAATGAACCTTACTTTAGAATCAAATACTCGTTATGAAAATGAGAATGAATGGACTTCTCATGATAAAATTTCATGGTTTGATAGTATCGATAACATTGAATTATTAGGCGCAGACAAGGATGCTGCAATAAAAGCACTAACAACTCTCAAATCCAAGTAGAAGCTTCACCGTCAAAATTCATCTTACGTTCGTCATTAATCCTTTTTGGCACAGTGTCTCTTCCCTTATGCCATGTTGCGGCTTCAAGCCAATCTGCTAGGTTATCACCTGCCAGTTCAACATTGATGACCCCACCTAGAGGGTTGCCAGCATCTAGATTAAATGCTATTTTTTTGGCAATACTTGCTTGTCGTAATAATTGGAAATTAGTTTTATGGTTTTTCAATTTCATACCCATTACATCTAAGGCCGTATCTAAAATAGCTTGCTTATGAATCATTTGAAGAAAATTGTTGAGTGAAATTTGCTCATTTTTCCAATGGTAATTGTTACAAGTACCAAATTTTGGCTCGTCCGAAACATCTGCGGTAAAATCAGGAAATATGTTTTGCAAACTCTCAAGGACAAGTTTTGGAGATTCTGCTCCCGATACTGTAGTCGATACTTGAACCCTGATTCCTTCATCAAGACCATTCAACATAATTCGTGGTGCTGACACATTCCGGCTAGCAGACAATTACTATTCAAACTGTTCATTTTAGTGAAATTACGAGTAAGTATGAAATCGTGTAAACTAATCCAGCATCATGGCTGGGGCAACTAATCCATTAGTAGCAACAGTAATACCGATATTAAACGAACAAAATAGTATTTCTGCATGCCTAGGTTCAATTGTTAATCAAACAATTTCTGCTGACCAACATGTAATCGTCGTGCTAGATGGTGGCTCAACAGACAAATCAATCAAAATAATTGAGCAATTTATTGAACAACACACTGAAGGTCCTGAAATAATATTTGCCAGGAATGATGGTAAATATGTTGCAGAGGCTAGAAATTTGGCAATGGACTTAGTACCTAATTCAGTCAAATATTTTTTGGAAATAATCGGCCATTGCACAGTAAAGGAGGATCACATTGCCACATTACTGAGGGAAATGGAGAGATTAGAGTCAGTCAATGAACAACCAATAGGTGCACTTGGAGTTAAAGTTTCATCTCGTTTAGGTCAGTTAGAATTAGTTGAATCGTGGGTTGAAGGGGCATTATCATCTCCACTTGGCAGTGGATCTGGTCAGTTTGATAATTTCAAGGGTACCGTGGAAACTTCTGTTCCTGCTTTCTGTCTTCATAGTCGTGCGGCGATTGAGCAGATTGGTGGCTGGGATACCGAATTTATCACTAGCCAGGACAGTGACCTGTCAATGCGAATGATAGATGCAGGTTTCTTGTTATTCAAAACAGATTTAGTAGAAGTTAACATGACTAAACGAAAAACCTTGCAGAGTTGGGCCAAAATGGGTTTTAGGTATGGTTTTTGGCGGACTAAAACGGTGTTAAAGCACCCCAAGAGGTTCAGGTTAAGGGAATTTTTACCTTGGTTTGGAGTGATTTCAACTCTTATTTTACTCACTAATTCTCACGCCTATTGGTTTGTTCCAGCCATATTATATGGCGTTGTATTATCGCTAGAATCAGCAAGATTAGTCATACTAAAGCAAAGACTATCCTTACTATTTGGCATACCAATCTGCATCTTCTTACTTCATGCAATGTTTTCTCTTGGTTTAGTTTACGGAATAATTGGTAAACCCAGTTCTTTCAACGATAGGGAATCATAAGACGGGAACTATCAATAACAATGCCAAATTTCAAGAGATGAGTACAATGGTAGAGAAGTCACTCAGTTCACAAAGTGTTTCTATCCTGCCCATATTATTATTGGGATTTCTTCATGTGATTATTACTCCCCTTCAAGAGGTATTCAAAATTGAACCTTTATTGATGATACCATATTACCTCACCGGAGTTTTAATCGGAATATTCATTTATCGAAGATCAAATAGAGTTATGGATTATGAATATCGACGTTCAAAAGTTATGAAGGGGATGAAGAAAACCTACGCCGCTGAAGAATCAGGTGTTTGGCAAACCAATGCCGAAATCTCGGACAGGTTAGATGATTCGACTAATTTAGCCAGGAATGTGTCACAAATTTCTACAGAATCACCTGAAATGGAGTTGTCGGATGAAAACAAAGTAGATGTCTCTATGCTAAATGAATCGAAAACCATCATAGAAGCAACTAGGAGGGTTTCGGGGAAATCAACCTTTGACGAACAAGAGATAACCGCGACTATTGGGGCTACTAGGAAAACTAGTCCCATGGATAAGGTTCTTGATTTTCTTTCCGGTTTATTCCGGGGTAATTCATCTGTTGAATCAAGAGAAGAGAAAAGAATGGCAGCGCTTACTGCAGCGGCTGAAGCTGCACCAGTACAAGCCGTTAAACCACAAGCACCGATTCAGTACGAGCGTAATGAGGTCGTAATTGAACCAGACTCTGAAGTCTCATATTCAGATAATATCGAATCTGAAACTCCGGCTATATCAGAACAAACGCCGACTGAAAAACCCCCCACTTCAGCAGGTAAGAATCATTCCGCATTTGCCCCACCAAATATTGGCAATAACTCTACTCAATCGATTGAATCGATGGCTATGCTGCCAAATAACAATCAGCAGACATTTACTGCACCAGCAAGCGTTCAACAACCACGGTGTCGAGGTTGTAATTACCCTATCAAATCAGGTGACAGATTTTGTGATAATTGTGGTCTTGATGTTATTTGAGTCAAAATTTATCCGAGATATTGAAAGACATTGTGTTATCCGTAAACATGAAGGGGGATTTTGATGTCTGAGAAACGTGATTACTACGAAGTACTCGGAGTCGATAAATCTGCAGGTGATAAAGAACTGAAGAATGCTTTTCGAAGTTTAGCACGAAAGTATCACCCTGACAGAAGCACTGAAGAAGACGCAGAGGATAAATTCAAGGAAATCCAGGAGGCTTATGCTGTTCTTTCTGATGGAGAAAAACGGCAAATGTATGACCGTTTTGGACATAATGGTCCGAGCGGATCGCCGTTTGGAGGTTTTGGTAGTGGTTCATTCAACATTAATTTAGATGACATACTCGGAGGTGACTTCTTTTCCAGCTTTTTTGGTGGTGGTGGTCGCAGGTCACGCAATCGAGGTAATGATGTAATTGTAAGGTACTCAATAACCATTGAATCCGTTTTTGAAGGAACTAGTGAGGAATTGGAAATTGACCTGCCAACAAAATGTGAACCTTGTGGTGGAACCGGTGCAGAAGATGGTGACATTATCTCATGTAGTAATTGTGGAGGCCAAGGCAAAGTTAGAGCTCGTCAACAAGTTGGACCTTTTGTTCAAGATGTAATCAGGGATTGTCCAACTTGTTCGGGTATGGGTCAAATAATCAAGACTAAATGCAAAGCATGTAATGGTTCTGGACAGGAAATCAAGGAAACAAAGTTACGTTTCAATGTTCCTAGAGGTGCTGAGGATGGCACTAGGCTAAGAATGCGTGGTAAGGGTGAGCCTGCACACAGAGGAAGAGGCGAAAATGGTGACTTATTTATTGAACTTGAAATTGAGGAACACCCTTGGTTTGAACGCTCAGGTTCTGATTTGATTATGTCTTTGCCACTAACTTACTCTGATTTAGTGGCTGGTACGACTATCACATTACCTCACATAGACGGTTCAGAGCTAAAAATAACAATTCCTAAAATGACTAACTCAGGCAAAACGATAGAAATACGCGGCAAAGGGCTACCAAGAATACGAGGTTCTGGCAGAGGTGATGTTGTTGTATTAGTGAAGTTACATATGCCCAAAAAAATTAGCAAAGCAGACATGAAGTTAATTAAACAAATGAATGTTGAAATCCCTCAAGAAGAGTTGCAGGAACGTGTCATCAAGGATGCTAAAGAAAGACGCCAATAAGGACTCATTCTTCTTCACTAATTCTGTACAATGTCTCTGCTACTCTAGACGCAGCAGGTTCTCCATCCATCCTTCCATTTAATTCCATATCTACCGAAGTCGCAGTCCCACTCAATTCTACTGAAACAAAGGTTTTGTTGCCAACATTCATTGAATCTAAGAATATCTCATCACCTGAAAACAGGAATCTAGGCGTTACAGAATCAATATTCCACGCCTGCCCTTTGGGTGAATCGAGTCGAAGAGCAGATATTTCCCATGACCCCTTTATGATGTAAACACCAACCATTATTGGCCACGAGCCTTCATTTTTTGCTATTCTCGGGTCTAGTTTCCAAGCAGCGATAGCAACATTTTCAGTTCGATAAGATACATCTGCCTCACCCCATGTTTCGCAAGCATCTTCCCAATCAAGTATGGCCATGGCTTCTAGAGATTTTGCCAATAATCGTCGATTTTGTTTGGGACTGACTCCTTTGTCAAGTTGTAATTTTAACCAATTTAATCGTTGTTTCTTAGATCTTAGTTGCTCAGCAAATGATTTTTTCTTCTGTACGCTTATTAGTAGATATATGGCTGGTATTAGGAACAAGAACCCCATGATCCATCTTGCAATAGAACCCCACTTCTCAGCGTTTTCATCAGGTGGAAACCAAGGTTCTTCACCTTCGTCTACAAGCTGATAAGTTGTTTTTATTGTATATTCAATTGGCGGTGTGTAATTACCCCAATCAATATTTGCACTGTAATTAATCAATGAAACGCGAAAGAAATGGGTGCCTCTTGGCACTTCCATAGCAACTTGTAATTTACCAAATACAACAGTTCTAGTTTTTGATTCAATTTCTGACCAATCATCCATGTCTTTTGAAATCAGTTCAATTTCTAGTGATTCAATATCACCTTCAATCTCAAACTTAACAAAGTGGACCGAATCTTCCCAAGCAGTGATTTCTATTTTGTATACATCAGCAGTGTCGCCGATAGAAGTAGTAAATTCTCCACTAGTTGTAGATTTAGTTAAGTCAATACTCGGCCAAGAGGAATTGTTTGAGGTAATTCTCATTGGTGGTAAAGATGGAGCGTCATATCCACTTTGTCCATCGGCAAAATTCTCTGTCTGTGCGACTAAATGAAATACACTGCCGGTAAATTCCACTCGTATTGCAGAAGAATTTGGTAATGGAAATAGCCAGTTTTCTTTCTCCATATCCATTATTCCTTCAGCAACAGATAACCAAGTTCCTCCTAACAGGCAATGATAAGAATAATCAGTTGCTAAATTTGTTGGGTTCAACATAATTGCAGTGGTGTCATTAGTATCAATAATTACGGTTCTTGAAGTATGTCCATAGATTTCATTTTGTTCTGACAAATTCAACATCATCGAGCTAACAGGAGGGTGATTTAGAATTTTTAGCGACCATAAGGTGTTAACATTTTGCGATGTCACTTTGATGATAAATCGCCCGCTGTCAGTTACCGGCATAAAAAATACATTTGGATTCTCGACAAAATTAGTTTGTGTTGAACTTGTTAGAATGCTTCCTAGGTACGATTCATTTAATTCATCTTGGAAATATAATTCAAAATCAATATCAGAACTGCTATACGCAATAGATAATTCTAAACTATCTCCAACTTCGACTTCGATACCCACAAATTCAGATTGTTCTGAATCAAGCAAACCATTGATGTAGAATTCTTCATTTAGATCACCACTGCCCAAATAAGTAGCAAGTATACTGGATTCAGTGTCGATACAAGAATCACTGTTATCACAATCATAGACTTCGGCTAGTGGATGAATTTCTCCTGGTGAAGGTCTTATTGTAGGATAGTTTTCATTTGGAGCAATTAGTGAAATTACTTGTACTTCTTCGCCATTATTATTATCAATAATCAATTTCAAATTTCCTGAAACATTGACTTGGCCAGTAAATATTTTAGCCGTTTCAACCAATGTTGTCTCGTCTAATTTTAGTCCTGCTGTGCAAGCATCGCAAAGAACTTCAATACTATACCACTGCCCAGCAGCGATATCCCACTGATGATTATTGGAGTTATTCTCTGAGAACTTAACTTGATTATTTTCTACCTCATAAAAATTAACAGTTTTGTTAACCGACAAACTGTAAATTGAGCAAAAAAACAGCAGAACTAGTGCAATAGCTTTGCCATATGCTAACTGCTTACCCCCCTGCATCACCTTGCCGTACTCGATGTCATGTTTGAAGTTAGGGATTAGAAGGAATTATTCTTGTACGAATAGCATTAGGATTGAATATGGCGAATGAATTAGGACGGACGGTAATTCATCGCTACCTATACGCTAGGAGTTGGGGGCTAGGCGATAGAAAGTTACCTTCTGCTACAACTCCATGTCTCATACAATTAAATGGTGATCCTGAAATTTCCCCAAAATTAGCTCCATTTTCAACCTCAACTGATAATGAAATCCCTGCAACTTTAATCATTGATGCTAAACTTCCCCTCTCTCCACCGGATTTCCAGCAACCATCTCCACAATTGATTGCTAAAATAGGTCATGTTTTACCACCTTCGCTAGAAGAGGCTGATGCTGGTGAATTAGCAGAGACAGGTGCGTTATTACCACTTTCTTGGCAACGATTGAATCATGATTCCAAGTTGACAGATAGCAATCTCCAACCAAGTATTGTGGTTCTAGTTGATGCGGTGCAATTAGCGGTCCAAAAAGACAAGTTAGTTCGTGCCTTATCGGTTATCAAGAATCGATTCCCTGGCGCCTTAATTTGGACACCTGGATTAGGTGGGCCAGATAATGCAGCAGTTCTCGTGTGGTTTGGGGTTGATTTATTTGATTTAAGCCGCTCAAGGCAATGTATGGCTGCTAATTTGTTGTTAACTGAATCAGGTCCTAGGGAGTTAGTTGACGATACAGACGATAGTGCTGATATGAGTTGCCAAATTACTCAATGGAATAATGCACTCAAAGAAATAAAATCACACTTAGCTAGCGGAACTTTGAGAACTCTGGTAGAACGACAATCGCTGAACAGTCCGAAACTAGTTGAACATTTGCGCCATCATGATAAATTGAGTAGAAGTAATTCCAACTTAGGAATTTCTCATGTTGATTCAAATACCATTTTGCATTGTAATTCTCCTATGTCGCTAGAAAATCCAATTATCACTAAGTGGGTTGATTACATGACCAATAATTATGTCGCACCAGCGGGTATTGATAATGTCTTAATTCTGTTACCATGTTCGGCTAGAAAACCATACAGGATGTCAAAATCACACCGCAAATTTATCGATGCAATTGGAATAAGTAGTTATCATGAAGTAATGATAACGTCACCTCTCGGCCTTGTTCCTAGGGATTTGGAAGAGGTTTGGCCTGCATCGCACTATGATATTCCAGTTACCGGAGATTGGAGTCTCGACGAATTTGCTAGGTCAGAAAAAATGGTCAATGCCTTATTGTCACGCCATAATTATCATACTGTCATTAATCATTCATCAATGAGTTTCAAATTAAACGGTGTTAACTATATTGAAACAAGGAAAAACTTGCCTGCTACCTCTAAAGATGCTCTTGAAAACCTACGTCAAGCAGTAGCCGAAATAAATCGAGAACATTCTCCCCGTAATCGGCGTCATCATCGTATATTAGTAGACAATTTTCAAAGTGTTGCAAGATATAAAATGAATAATGACCATTGGCTAAAGGGTGTTAAAGTACGTGGTAAGCCGCCTTATTGGAAGATAGAATTAGATGGTAAACAAATTGCTCAATGGTCCAATGATCGAAGAGGTTTTTCACTTTCTAAATCATCAGTCAAACTTATTGCCGATAATTCCTCACTCAAAACTGCGACAATTAAACCATCAATAAAGTGGAAAGGGGATGTTTTTTCATCGATAGTAGAATCTTTTGATGATGGAATCACTTCGGGAGATGATGTCTTAATTCTGCAAAATAATCAACCCATTGGACTGGCAAGAGCAACTGCTTCAGGCTGGGAATGGGATAAAATTCCAGGGATTGTCGCCAAAGGCCATCAAAGAATCTAGTCTTAGTGAGTTATATCTTAGCATGCGGAGTGGTTAATAATGAGAGGCAAGTCGGCAGAATGCTTGAGTGATTAACATGGCACGTATGTACAAGTCTAGAAAAGGCCAAAGTGGTTCATCAAAACCTCACGTTACTACAGCTCCAGAATGGTCTAATACCAACGCTGATGAAGTTACCAAGCTTGTTGTCGACCTTGGAAAAGCAGGGAACACAACCGCACAAATCGGAACTATTTTGCGTGACCAACATGCAGTTCCTAACGTTAAATTAGTTACCGGTAAGAGAATTGGTGCAATCCTAGCAGAAAATGACATTGGTGGAACCTATCCTGAAGACATGATGAATCTCATGCGTCAAGCGGTTAGAATCATCGAACATCTAGGCAGTGGTAATCACAAAGACATTCACAACAAGCGTTCACTTGAAATAACCGAATCAAAAATTAGGCGATTAGCAAGTTACTACATTTCTGAAGGTAATCTCCC
The DNA here is from genome assembly GCA_964015895.1 of uncultured Candidatus Poseidoniales archaeon. GTDB lineage: Archaea > Thermoplasmatota > Poseidoniia > Poseidoniales > Poseidoniaceae > MGIIa-L1. Next base: position 526 of record CAXHFO010000011.1, on the reverse strand, counting down.
AGCAGATTGGCGATACAAGAGAGACGAACTCAGACTAATGGTCGAGTAAGTCTACGAGAGATTGAAAAACAACTGGCCTCATAGGTTAACTGATAGCCATGAATGATATCCTAGAAACAACCTTGTTTCGTGATGTCAAACTTAGAATTAATTCAATAGTTGAAAAAATCAAATCGGCAAATAATGTTGCGATATTTGCGACAGCTGATTTGGAAAGCATACTTTCACTCGCCTATTTAGAATCTGCAATGATCGATGCTAATGTCCCATATAGCCGAAAAATATTGCCATCTAAGATACATCAACCAAAGGGTCAAGATTACAATTATCAATCAAAGGCAGATTTAGTAATCAGTATTGAACACTATGAAGATACTTGGCAATCAGAGGAAATTGACGAATCATCAAGGGTGCGTATTGTTCCACTAGCAATTTCCATCAATCATCCTAATTCAGATAAAAATCACCAAGGTGCTCTTGATGTAGTGATTCAATGCGCCGCTATAGCATCTGATGTATGTCCTAA
>CAXHFO010000010.1:0-17262 GCA_964015895.1 uncultured Candidatus Poseidoniales archaeon | reverse complement strand
CCTTCGTCGGCAGCGTCAGATGTGTATAAGAGACAGCTTGAATCTAGTTGCTTGAGTTGGATATATGGGTACGAACAAGATTCCACAGTTTGCTAAAATTGTGGCAGACTCTGACTTCGACGGTTTAATTGGCGCGGCCATTCTAAAAACCTTCAATCCCGGTGCAGAAGTTAGGTTTTCACATGCAGCATTGGTAAGAAATGGCAACATGGACAAAGAAATAGACGCCTCCACCGTAATCGTCGATTTACCATTTCATCAAAACTGTGGCTGGTACTTAGATCACCACCAAACCAATAAACCAACTAAGCAAGAATCACTAGCGTTTGAAAAAAAAGGCGGAGTTACTGATTGGCAGGCAACTCCATCAGCAGCAAGATTAGTCTATGACATAATTAATCCTCATTGTGATTTAAGTAATTTTGTGGAGGTAATGCCGTTTGTTGATGCACTTGATTCGGGGGGAATAACGATTGAACAGTTTCGTGAAGACGGTAAATTAATGCGATTTAGTCGAACGCTAAAACTCACTGAAAGTGATTACATGAATCAAATTGTTAGTCATTTAGCCCGAGGCAAAACCATCTCACAAATCTTACAATTGCCAGAGGTAAAATTACGATTATCAGCCCAACAACAGCAAAGAGTGGCAATACAAAAAATAGTCGAAGCCAACACTGTGATAATCAACCGACTTGCAGTATGCAATTTACAAGATACAGGACATTTTTCGAATGGCTATTTAGTGACTGCTTGGGCCGGTGATAAGGCAGATGCTTGTTGCATAATCCATGGATTCACTGACGGAGATATCAATGACCCGAAAAGACCGCCACTCTCAGCAAGCTTCTATGCAAACTCGTTTATCGAAGGAGGTCAAGGCAAGTATGATCTTTCTCGACTTGCCACTAAATTCGACCCTAGTGGCGGTGGACACATGAATGCTTGTGGTTGTCGAATACAGCCACCTGGGCTTGATGACAATTTAGCAATATGGCTTCAAATGTGGTCTGATAGGAACGCCGTTTTGGCAGTTAATCATAATACTGCGAATATGTAAAGAAATCCCAAAAAAGCGTGAATGAATATTAGCGCCATAATAAAATCTCCCGCCCTGCCATGCTTTGATTTTTCATCAGCAAACTTTTCACCAGCCAACCGTTTTCGCCGCACTGACTTTCCCAAGTTAGTCATGATTAGTAACAGAGCAAGGCCAATAGGGCCAATAAATCCATGAAGACTGGTTGGCCAAATTTCGGCAAAAATATCACCACTAGACCTCCACCCTGCCACCATACGTCCGATAAAAGCAACTAGTACGACAATAAATCCTGCCCATAAGATAAATTCACCATTTTTTTCATGTTTTTCAACATGATCTTTGCGCAATTGCCCCTTCATTCCTTTACTTGTCTTGCGCCATGAGTATTGCCGCCAAATCCAGAAAATTAGCGCACAGGCTAATACTGGGTGGGCCAATAATGCAACAGCTCGAACGAAATCCATGGGCTCAATCAAACTTCGCTAGAGACTCTTCATTCATGAACACTAGTGACAAAAAACATATACGCGATGGTTTTACTGATAATTGTTGCCGGTTAGTTGAATAGCGACTTAACTAGCCGTTGATATGAAGGGGGTGTATTACATGCAAGAAGGGCACATGGCAAATTGCTTAGAAATTGCCTTCAAGCACAATATTCCCAAGCAACAACGCAAAGCCAGAGTGGCTAAATCCCCAGATTGGCAAATCATGGATAAAAGTTGGCGAAGCATTCTAACAATTGCTTTGGACGAGGTAGAGATTCCAGGTGATGATGAAGATAATAACACATCACGTTCAAACAGAATGATGCGCCGCAGAGGGCGTGGTTCAGCGGGTAAATCTTCATTAGATTGGTTGCCAAGTAGTGAAGAAATAACTTCTGATAGTTCTGAAACTGCTGCATACCGGTTGGCAGTTTTATTAATTAATAAACAATTGAAGCGGGGTGAGTGGACTGATGATTTGACCGCGGCTGAAAACGCTATACGTGAAACTTGCCTTACCACTGGCGTGGATAAAGTATGGCACCAAATAGGTGAGAAAACTGCCTTACTCGCCCAGTTTATCGGTTTCCCTGTGGCAAAAAAGAAATCAAAGACCAAAAAGAAAGTATCACGATCTGTCGCCAAAATTGACGTTTTTGACAATGAACAACTTGGTCAAGCAATATCTCAATTATCCTCGCTTTGTGACGACGCAGCCCAACAAATCGCGATTCAAAAAATACAATCTCAAATCTCTTCTAGAAGAAATATTGAGGCGGGGGAAAGCCTGCTATCCTTAACCGGTGATGCATCTGTAATATCTGTAATACTAGCAATTGCTAGCGGCTTAGACTCACAACAAGCACTGAAAGAATTAGGTAAACGCGATAAAGAATTAGCCGGCCAATTTCAAGATCTTGTAGACTTAATCGATGGGAAAGTAAATGATTGGAATAAGAGCATTAATGCTGGAGAAGACGGGTTATCAAAAGCAAGAAGGAGGTTTGCGTGGCTTAATTTTACCGATGAGGTTGAAAAACTATCACCTTCAGAGATTTTAGCCGGTATTGAACTTTTGGAGACAATTCCTAATTCCCAATTACAAGTTCAAAATTTGAAATGGATTCATTTATCTGCATTAGCGGCAAGTGGTAAAAGCAAGGATGCAGCAGAGACATTGGTCACTTACAGCCTTGATAATGCGATAGATATTGACAACCTATACCAACTAGTATCCCAATTAAATTCTCCAGCAGTAGAAGATTGGCTCAAGAGCCAGCTAAATGTTCTTGATGAGGGAGCATTAGTGTATATTGCTCAACACGAAACCTCATCACTGGGTTTGAAAAATGAATGCTTCAAGATGCTTCAAGACACTGGCGGGGAAGCGTGGGAAGAATCAAGCGTTGCTGCAATAGCAGTGTTTACCCAAAAACTCGAATTAAGAAGACTCAGTAAAATCTTGACAAATAACGATCTAGCACCAATGTCACATCCGCATGAAACCCTGTTATCGTATCACCTACTTGCTACCAACCAAGAGCACGAATTGTGGGAAAAGTCAACTCATATGAGAAAACTTGCCCTAAACTCAATTCACAGTACTGACTCACCAGAATATTTATCACCGATGTCACAGAGCTTAATCATGCTAATGGAAGGCAACAAAATAGACGATGAACACTTTACCGTGCTTGGTAAGAAAGGCTATCAAGCACTTAGGCAAGCTAGGAATGCATTGAAGCAGGGTGGTACAGGAATTACTTCAAGAACTCACATTAATCATTTAACTAAAAGCGTGGAGAAGGCAGACTTAACCTCCTTAGAAGCTAATCTTTTGATGGCCTTAATATCAACATTGAAATTAAATCAGGCAACTATTTCTCTACAGCATGGTGATGCAGATGAAGAAATATTTGCAACTTTAAACAGTTTAGTTATTGGATCTGAAATTCCTACAAGATTTATTCGCGCAATTCGTCAATTAGTGTTTAACCATGATATTGGCTTAGAGCAACTGGTTACCTGGTATCAACAGAACGACCCATTATCTCCTTGGCATACTTTGTCTAGAGCAGCATTATTTGCGCAAAATAATGAGGAATTAAATGCTGCAAGAGAATACCGCAGAGCTGCAGAAAGTGAAGAATACGACTATGAACATTCAATGATTCTTTATCGCAAATCAATAATTCATCTTGCTCATGCTGAACAGTGGAAAGAAGCAGTTGAACTACTAGATACAAAACCCGCCTTGCGTACTGCAATAACCAAACGCTTCCAACTTTATCTCAAAGTTTCATTTACTGCAAGCAATCAAAAAACCAGTCAAGCAACACAGTTATTGAAAGACTTTGTTCGCTATTCAAAAGAAGTCGAGGAAGAAAATCTTGATGGAGAAATGGAAACAAAAACCATCACATTCTTTGCTGAAGATGAACTAGAAACGCTGAGAAATTATCCGTTCGAGCATTCAAGAGAATTACCGGCAGATCCGTTTTTAGGGCGCGTTACTGCGGCTCTAACTGCGCTTCAACGCAATAAGCGACGTAATCGGCATAGTTTCGATAATAGATTCCGTAATGAAATGCAGCAAACTCCACCAACGATAATGGCGATTTATGATATCGCTCGTGACGCTGCGGAAAAGATTCCGATTGAAGGTCTAACCTATCTTGAGAGGGCGCAGAATTCTGGTAAATTTAAACCATCAGAAATGAAGACATTATTTGATGCCGAAAGATCACTATTTGCCACTCATAAGTTACAAATTCCTAATTCGTCAAGACGCTATCTTAAGAATTTGGCATTACCTCCATTAGTAGTTGTAGACACTAACATCTTAGTGGATGCATTGGTGGACAAAATTGCTCACAATCTTGAGTTAGCTAGTGAAACAAGTCTAGACCTGTTTGAGCATGATAACTTCCACAAAGTGCTCAAAAGCCGTGCAGACGCAGGGCGAATCAATCTTTGGCTGCCTGCCATAGTGAAGCATGAACTTACTGAATTAAGTAAACGTCACGGCAAATTAAAGGCTAAATTTAGTTCTTCCTTAGTTAAGCCAGAAGTGCTTGAATCAGTGCTTGATGATGCTAAAATTGCTAAATTAGTCGATGAAATAATTTCAGAGTATAGCCGTTGGAAACCACTTGATATCCATACTGAGAGAGATGCAATGGATGAACAATCAGATCAAGAAATCAGTCATTTCTTAGCCGAATTTTCTGAAATATATGATGAATTAACCGATATGAAATTAAGGAGAGACCCCAAACAAAACCGAACAGAGATTAACGGCAAAGCAGTCTTCCCAGAACCAGCAGATCGTGAAATTATGGCGATATGCCGAAACTTAGCATCGCAATCTTTGGAAGGATTAGGCAGTATTTTGGTAGCCACTAGGGATGGGGATTTTACTTTGACCGCAAGAGCCTTTGAGGAACGGTTTGGCTATGGAATAATTAAGAATAGTAAGATGCTAAACTCTTGGTTAAACTAAAATCAGTTTTTCCATGCTGCATAATATCTTGTAACATCTAGCGATTCTTGGTAGGAAAATTGAGTAAATCCGTGTAATTCTAGGATACTAAATGAGGCTTTTAACCAATCTTCTTTCAGCGGCCACGGAGGTGCTTGTATCATCTGCCCACCGTTATCCAAACGTCCAATACACAACAAGAAACCGTTTCTACAGAGTAATTTAGGTAAATTTTGAGCCGCTAGTTCTCTTATGCCACCATCTGGTATTGCTTGTAAAATATGAATCTCAACAACCAAATCAAATTGTTCAAGCCATTGTTGTGGGGGCTCAAGGATATCAGCAACTTGCCAATCTACAGAGGACTCAGGGAATCGTTCTTTACACCAATCAATACATTGTTGTGAAATATCAAAAGCGGTTACCTGGAAGCCAAGTTCTTCCAAACTCACGGCATCATCACCAAGCCCACAACCAACAATTAACGCTTTACCGCCAGAGTGATTTCCTTTTACCCAATTCATCATTACCGGATTAGGCGACATTCTAGCCCAAGGAATCATTGATGAGTCCCGGTTAGCCAAATCATATAGTTCATCAAACCAAGCAATAGGGTCATCTTTTATTGCGGCTTTTGCCGTAGAAATTAATTTTTCACGTTCAATTTCGGTCATATCACTCATAATCATCACATGTATGAGATAATTGCCTCACCAAATTCACTACATTTTAGCAACTTTGCGTCGTCCATTAATCTTTCAAAGTCATAGGTAACTGTCTTGGCCGAAATTGCGCCTTCCATTCCCTTGACAATGAGGTCCGCGGCAGCAGTCCATCCCATGTGCCTTAGCATCATTTCAGCACTCAATATTACGCTTCCGGGATTTACTTTGTCTTGTCCAGCATATTTTGGTGCAGTTCCGTGAGTTGCTTCAAAAATTGCAATTCCGGTGTCATAGTTGATGTTTGCACCAGGGGCAATTCCGATTCCGCCAACTTGAGCAGCTAGTGCATCAGAAATATAATCACCATTAAGATTCATTGTAGCCAGTACAGAATACTCTGCAGGTCTCAGGATAATTTGTTGTAACATTGCATCAGCAATCACATCTTTAATGATAATCTCATTACCAGTATGTGGGTTTTTCATTGTACACCATGGACCACCATCCAGTTCGGTCGCGCCAAATTCCTGCTTGGCTAATTCGTAGCCCCAATCTCTAAATCCACCTTCGGTAAATTTCATGATATTTCCTTTGTGTACTAGAGTTACGGTGTCTTTATCATTGTCAACAGCATATTTTAGCGCAGCACGAACTATTCTTGCAGTTCCTTCTTGTGAGATCGGTTTGATTCCTATTCCCGACGTATTAGGGAATCTAATCTTATCAACCCCCATCTCGTTTTGCAAGAAATCAATGACTTTAGCAACTCCTTCAGTGCCTGCTTCCCATTCAATTCCCGCATAAACATCCTCACTGTTTTCACGGAATATAATCATGTCAACATCTTGTGGGGCTTTAACTGGAGAAGGGGTCCCATCATACCACCTAACCGGCCTTACGCAAGCGAATAAATCCAACTTTTGTCGCAGAGCAACGTTAAGTGAACGGATTCCTCCGCCAACCGGTGTTGTCAATGGTCCTTTGATTGAAACTAATCCTGACCTCATAGCCTCTAGTGTTTCTTCAGGTAGCCACTGACCGGTTTTATTGAATGCCTTTTCTCCAGCAAGCACTTCATTCCAGTGAATTTGCTTTTCACCAGAATATGCTTTACTTACCGCAGCATCGACGACTTTTATCATCACTGGACTGATATCAACACCAATTCCATCACCCTCAATAAAGTGTATAGTAGGGTTATCAGGCACATTTAGCAAGCCGTTGTTAAGGGTAATAGTCTCTCCAGCCATTCCAATCAATACATCCGAGAGGCATTTCCTTCAAGAATGAACCGCCCATAGGCGTGTCATGTTCGGCCGCGTTGAGTGGAAAGGTGAGAGTAAAGTCGATTGTTTTAATGAGGCTGGAGATTGCATAGAAATCGACTGGGATAATGGGCCTTCCCCAGTACAAATAGTGCTGCAGATGATCGGTGCATGCTCTCTAGCTGATGTTCAAATTGGGTTGAAAGATCGCAAGATCTCAAGAATATCCATTGAGTTAACGGGTCAAAGAAAAACCGAAGCGCCAAAAGTCTTCACCGCAATAGAAATGAATTATTTTATCGAGGGTGATGCGCCAAAGAGACTCGCTAAAAGATTGGTTGAAAAGAGCCATGAAAAATACTGTACAGTATCAAATATGTTCAAATCTACGGTAGATATTTCTTCAAACGTTTTTGTGAATGGTGAAGCTTGTTGAAGATAGTGCCTGCATAGCCTTTGCTAGCATATCACGCAGTGCCTCATACAGCGGAATCCAACTACTTGGAATTGTTTTAGGTGCTGGCTCTATTAACAGTGAGTTGTTTTCACTACGTACCTTAGCAAATGGCCTTAGTGGCCCAGAACCGTCAACTTCGATTATTACGGACAATTCGTATTCTTCCTCGCTTTTGCTTACCTTGGCGGTATCTAGATTGAATTTCGCCTTGGTAGGTATTTTACTGATGATTGAGTCTTGGTCTAATGAGTGTAATTCCTTCTTCACTAGGACTTCCAGTAATTCGGTTATTGTTTCATCGGAGATCGTTACCATTTGAGTTTCAATCAATACTTCATTTTGTACGACATTGATTGGCTGGACATCCTCTTGAAGGTCTGCTTCATTGTTTTCGGACAACAAGATTGCCAGGTTCTCATTTTGGAATTGTTGGGCAGATTTTGCTGCCACAGGCCGGTTGTTTACGACACCCAATTCAGCAAAAATATCTATTTCGTCTTCCTCAAATGAGTCGGGTAAAACAAAGGCTTCTTCTTCGAACATTACTTACAACTTTGATTTCATTATACTTAATATAATGTTCCTTCCTATCGCGTTTTGCGTCACGATACTTTAATTGCGTAGGGGTATGATAAGTGTCAAAGGTGGTGACATTTTGGGTAAAGCGTGGCTACTAGATTGCCAAGGGTAATTGCGATAATTTTCCTATTCATTATCTTGGTCCTCTCACCGATTCACACTGTAGATGGATTCCCCAACGGGGTTGGTGATATTGGCGAGCAGGGGTGCCTTTGCCATGGGGCTGAAAACGATTTAACATCTGTTGAAATAGTGGGCTTGCCAGAAAAATTTGAATCAAATACCACTTACTATCTCCAGCTAGTTGTTGATAATCCCGCAATCGATATCAATGCAAGTTCCGCCCAAGGAGGCTTTAGATTCGTTGTATCTTCTGGAACCATTTCATTCAATGAAACAAATAAGAGCCAAACAATTGGTGATGGTTGGACGCATACAGAGGCTGGAAACCAACAAAGGTTTTGGAATCTTACTTGGCAGTCTCCGGTAGATAATACATCATTAACCGCACTAACTCTATTTGGTAACGCAGTTAATGGCAATGGAGAATTTACCGGAGACGGCTGGAATAAAATAAAAATATATGTCCCAGGAGTTGAAAATTACAACACATTTGAGCAGCCCAATAATAATAATCAACTTGACGTATTTGACAAAGTGATGCTCGGACTAGGATTACTAGTCTTACTTTACATATTGGCTAGGGTAATTAAGGATTAGTTGACAAATTCAATACTTTTATTTCTAAGGGCTCTTAGTTGACGATTTTCACTTGATCCGTGTATTTGTTCACTCTTTACTCCGGTCAAAACAAGCATCACTCTAATTTCATCACCTAGGTCTTGGTCAACAGCAGCTCCCCAAATGATCTTGGCGTGAGGTGATATACGTTCTTGAATTATTTGAGCACACTTTTCGGCTTCTCCCAGTGTTAGATTAGGGCCGCCAACAACATTGATTAGAGCACCACGAGCGTCAGTAGTATCAAGTTCCAGTAGCGGAGAATGTAATGCTTCTAGAGTTGCCTCTTCAGCTCTATTTGTTGCTGAAGAAGCGCCAAGACCAATCATGGCAACACCACTACCAGATTTGATAACAGCTTTCAAATCTTCAAAGTCAAGGTTAACCATGCCATCGGTAGTTAGTAATTCAGTAACTCCGGTAATTGAACGAACAAGTAACTCATCACCAACTCTAAACGCACTGGCAATCGGTAAATCTTTGACTCCATCAATTTCTAATAGACGTTCATTTGGAATTACCAAAATTGTGTCACAATGTTCTCTAAGCCTCTCGAGGCCCCATTCGGCATTTTGTTTCCTTAGCGAGCCTTCTGACTTAAACGGATAAGTAACTACGGCAATTGTCATTGCACCTTGTTGTTTTGCTAATCTAGCAATATGCCCTGCAGCACCAGTACCAGAGCCACCACCCATGCCAGCAGTAATGATTGCAAGTTGCGTATCATTGGTAATTCTTCGAAGGACCATTTCAGACTCTAGGGCAGCAGCCTCACCCTTGCTTGGATCGCCTCCAGCCCCTCTTCCTCGAGCAGTTCTGCCAATCAATACCTTTTCTTCTAATGGGGACATCAAAAGCGCTTGTGCATCAGTATTAATCGCGTAGCCAGTAACGTAACTGCTCTCGAATAGACCTTCTTCTGCTAATCTACTAACAGCGTTACAACCAGCACCGCCGGCACCATAAACTCGAATACGTGGTTGCAGCGATTCTAGCAATGCTTTCAATTCATCTTCATTACCTTGGCCAGGAGGTACCTCACTTGGAGATACTCTAACCTGCTCTTCTTCGCTTAACTCTAAAACGCGGTCAATTAAATGGCGCATGATAGTAAGATTGTCGAAGCATCTTTGAAGGTGCCGACTGATTTTCTATCAAAATAGCCTATTTGTCTACCCTAGAGAATTTGCCAAATCAATCTTTAAGACCTTCTTCAGTAACTTGGTACACGCACTCACCATCTGGTAAGTTTGGTGAATCCACCAGTCTAGCAATTCTTCTGCCACCCTTGGCTTTCCTCAAATATAGTCTAAATGTACTTGCGTGGGCAAGAACGTGACCACCAATTGGCTTTGTTGGATCTCCCCACATAGCATCAGGCTTTGAGTGAACTTGATTTGTCACCAGTACCAAAGCATTGTTAATATCTGCAAGTTGTTTAAGTTCCTTCAAGTGCTTGTTTAATTTTTGTTGTCTGTTGGCTAGCATACCACGACCAATGAACTCAGCTCTAAAGTGGCTGGTCAACGAGTCAACAATGATCATCTTGACGTTCAATCCCTTGCTCATTCTTTTGATTTCATCCACCAGCAACATTTGGTGAGCCGAGTTGTAGGCTCTTGCAACATGGATTCTAGCAAGTACTTGGTCAGGATCTAGGCCCTGCCCTCTAGCCATCTGAGTAATTCTCTCAGGTCTGAAAGTGTCTTCAGTATCAATGTAGAATACATCACCATCAAACCCACCTTCGCTGACAGGCAAGGTGCAATTTACGGCTAATTGGTGACCAATCTGAGTTTTTCCACTACCAAATGCTCCATAAACCTCAACCAGTGCTTGAGTTTCAAATCCTCCGCCGAGTAAATCATCGATTGATTGCACCTTCGCCGACAATTTTTGAACTTCTTTTCGTCGCTCTAATAGATCTCCACCAGATACGAAACCGCCAATATTAGCCATCTTTTTCGCTGCTGCAATAATTTTACCAGCTACTGCCTCACCAATTTCTGCTTGCTCAGCTAGATCGGCAGGAGACATGACTGCTAGTGATAGTAAGTCATCAAACCCAGCCTCACGCAGTTTCTCTGCAGTTGCCGGTCCTACGCCTGGTAACTCGTCAATTTTGACTTCAGGTGCATCATCGTCTATCGCCATCATTAACACCGTGTCCTCTTGAGGGTCTTCATTCTTTTCAATTTCAATCTTCGTTTTTTTCTTCGCTTTGGTCGCCATCCTTTCACTTCCAACCCGTACCATCGGGCTGGGGTATATGAATAGATTAAACACTCATCATTTCCTAAAATCCTGTTTTACCGACACCTAATCGCTACATTAGAGCCAATATTTCAGTTTAACTTTCAGTTTTACAGCGGCTGAAACTGAAATTAAAAGGCATTATTGTTCCTGAGTAGGTAGAGGATTAGGCTTACTTTCCTCATCATTGTATGTTATTGTTACATCATGGTCAATGTTAACCTGTTCATCATTTGAGCTAAGCTCTACAGATAATGACCAACTTTGTTTGCCTGGATTAAATTCATCATGTAGCCATTGGGCATTTTGTCCATCAGCAATTTGTTCTTGACCAGAATCCCTTTCAACACCTTCCCCGCTGAGTAACCAGTTGACTGAAACAGGTCCTCCACCGAAACCAAAAGGGTTAGGGGGGTTTTCGACAGTAGAATCGATGGCAATCTTAGTAGGTGCATCGCATTCACAATCGGGCACTGTATCGATCATCATGACATCTGGATTATCAGTGTTGGATTGACCCCATAAAGTACGCTTATCGATACGAATTATTATGCTTTCATTTACCTCATTTCCCGCCTCGTCAATCGCTCCTAGAACTGCGGTAAATAAGCCGTGAGTGGCATAATTGTAGGTGATTTCACCAGTATCATTGGCTTGTGCAGAAATCCTAGAACTGCCATCCCCGGCTTCAAAATAATAACTTTCTATATTGCCATCGGCAGATTTAGTGTAGGCATAATCAAAGGTTAACTCAACCCCGCTAAAGGAAGCTTGTTGCCCGTTTTGAATATTTTCTTGTATCATTCCCGATGTGGCATCGTAGTAGATAACTAGGTCAATTGCTGAATCATTATCCGATGAATCATCATCACTAGTACACCCTGCCAAACAGGCAGAAGCAATTAGCAAACTCAGTAAAACCGCTCGTTTAACCACATTCCCCATGTATACTATGTGGGGGGTCTGAGTAGATAAGTCAATGCCAACCATCGGTATTTTCGAGTAGATTTAGCGATTAATTGGTTGGTTTCACCAAGCGGTGGTTTGAAAATGGGGAATGCTGGCGCTTTGTATAACGAGGTGGGGTAGTCTGGATATCCCGTCGGGCTCATAACCCGGAGGTCGATGGTTCAAATCCATCCCTCGTTACCATCAACTATATTCGTAATAGTCATGTTTTGGCTTAAGAGAATCAAGCGCACTTTGCAACTTTGCATTCGCCGCCATCTCACCTTTGTCAATCATATCGATTTGCTGGGCTATTCTACTTGCTTGTTCTAATGCTTGAGGATTGTTATCAAATTGTGAACTACTTAGCAATGATAGGATTTCATTAGCATCCACTGGAGTTAAGTTACTAGGCGCAAGCAAAAACTGTTGGCCACTTTTTGTCACAGGGCCAGAATTCTGTAAATTAGTGATAAATGTAGTGATCATTTTCTTATCACTGGGAACAAATCTTACTCCATCTGAGGCAGCGGCAACACAACCATTAGAGGACTTGTCTGCTTTAGCAAAATATGCCTTTGCTTTGCGCTTTTTTCCAGCCAGCGCTAGGCTTTTAGCACAGCGGTGCAAGTCGGTGTGAATCAAGCCGAGATTAGAACTCCGTTGAGTCACTCTTTTTCGTTCCCGCAACAAGGTTTTGGCGGCGGCAACAGCAAGTGAGTATTTTTGGCGTAAGGTCAACACATCACATAATATTTGTAATCCTCTAACTAACATTATCTGTTCTTGAGAGGTTCTTTTTTTATTGCTAAGGAACATTTCAGTGAACTGCGTTGCCATCACTTCTGACATCTCAAACCGACCATCTTTGATATAACTTTCAAGCTGCATCAAAGTTTGTGCGGGGTCATTCATTCCGAACATGGTGATGTTAATCCTATACCGTTCTATCATTTGATGACTTGGTAATCACAATATCAATGCCCAAAGTAGTTGTAGCAATACACATTCGGTTGCTTTGAGCAATATGTCCATAATCGCGATTACCGGCACCCCTGGAGTTGGAAAAACCACTATTATAGAGTTATTCTCTGATGCCAATTTAACAATTACCTCGGTAAAGGACCTAGCTAAACAGTATGGCTGCGAGGGGGAATTTGACGAAGCAACGCAAAGCATGAATATCGACATTCATCGATTAGCAGAACAATTCGAAGCGGATTCACTAAGCGACACAATTGTTGATGGCCATCTTTCCCACTTACTAGATGTTGATGCGATTATCATCTTGAGATGTAAGCCTTCCTTATTGCGAGAAAGATTAGCCAAGAGAGGCTATAGTGAGCAAAAAATCACGGCTAATGTGGAATGGGAAATGATTGCTGGCACATGGTCTGAGATAATCGAATTTGAACTTGACCAGCCAATCTTGGAGTTAGATACGACAAATTGCGAACCAGAGGAAATCTATGAGGAAATTACTCAATGGATAAATGATGGTTATAGCCAAGATTCGACACATCTTAAAATCGATTGGTTGGCGGAGTAAACTAATACTACTTTTGGCAATCTTTCAGCCGTAACAATCAACCCCCTAATTGAACTGGAACGGTTTGGTAAGAGACATGGCTCTAGAAAAATTACGTAAGGTTTGGGAGCAAATGTTGGCTCCTATTGTACAGTCAATGTCTTGGATGAGTCCAGCAGCAATCACTTGGATTGCCCTGCCAATCGGTATACTTGGCGGGCTATCTGTCTACTTGGCATCTGCTGATGACCTCGGTGCGTCAATGCTCATTGGTGGCGGGACACTAATCACTCTAGCGATGGCACTAGACGGGCTAGACGGGCCGGTTGCAAGAGCCACTGGAAGAGTCACTAGATGGGGAGATTATCTTGATCATACCTTTGATCGTCTGCTTGATGCCGTTTGGATAATCTGTATTTCAGCCTCTATTTTTGTCGATGACATCGTCCTTGGGCTAGCTGCGGCCTGGTTCACTCTACTTGGCTCATATATGGGTACTCAGGCACAAGCGGTTGCAGGCACTCGAAACTACCGTGGTTTTTCACGTGCTGATAGAACAATTCTGAGTATTGTTGCAATCTTTATGATGGGTGTATTAGTTTACAATGGCAATTATGATTGGGGCAATTACCCAGGTTTATTCGATCATATTCAAATCAATCCGCTTAGTATTGTAGTATTCATATCGGCTATCGGTGGAATTTGGACCTTCTTGATCCGCTTTATTCAAGCCCGCAAGCAAATCACTCAAATTGACTTAGATGACCCTCTGCCTCAACCTAAAATGGACAATGAAGAATGATTTGACGGTTTCATGTTTGTCTTAAAATTGGTATTATTTATTGGAAAAAGAGCGGTATGCTCTTAACGGTTGCATGCTAGAAAGGTGTGATGAGGGGCAGGTCCAAGGCTTATGATGGGAGAGCCATTGCTATGCTATTGATATTGTTGATGGGTTTTTCTACCTTACCAATAACTAACGTTAGCGCAGAAGATACCGGTGATTTGTATCATTTACAAGCACAGGACATAAGTGCAAGTTTTGATGGTGCCACTGAATTAACCACTATCACCTGGCGTAACATCGATAGCCTAGACCAGCCAAATGCACTTGACAATTTCTTCAATGCAGTATACAACATTTATCGACATACTGAAATCATCGATTCGCAAAATGTCGATAATGCTACACTAATCGCTGAAGTCGATGCTTGCGATAGTGAGACTTACTCGGTAAAGTATCTCTGCTTAGGAGGGGCAAATGGCTCTCATCCAGGGCACACCTTGTCATATTTGGTTGAACCGGGAACCAATGACTCATTTTATTATGGAATTACCACCTCAATTACTGGACAAGATAATGTTGTTTCAAAACATGACTCTCTAATAATTAATGAATCTGCTACCTACGACCCGATTAATGAATCTACTACACCTATTAGAACTCCGTATAACTTACAAGCATCTTTTGACCCAACATCCAGTAAAACCACACTTTCTTGGATAAATTATAACGACATTTTCCAAATTCTGCCAGAAACTGGCCCAAACGCCTACCAAATAAGGATTTGGCAGACTGATTCTGAGCTGTCCAGAAATACTTCACAGGCACTTCTAATAGGAGAGTCTCCAATCGCTTACCTTGGACCAGGGATCTCGAATTATGAGCTGTCTATACCGGTTGATACAGACCGAGAAGTATACTACGCAATAACCTATGTTCTGCCAAATTACTTAGAAGAAAATCAAGACTACGAAGATATTAGATTCCTGTCAAACAATGCTCTTTCAACTCCTCTGGCTGAAGATAATATGCCGCCAGATGCAGCAACTTCGGTTAGTGCATACTTTACTGCACAGCCAGAAACAGGTGGGGGACAGACGACAATATTGTGGTCTGATATAACCGGCGAAGAAGGAGAATCGTATGCAATATTTGCTTCGGGTAGTGAATTTGATAATACGACAGACTTTGGCGTAAATCAAATTGGATTGATTGTCGAGGGAGTATCACAATTTGTTTATGATTTACCAATAGGGAGACTAGGAGATTCACATTATTGTGTAGTTGTTATTGACCAAAATGGGATATTTGATACCGACATTCCAGGATACTCTTGCACAGAAGTCTACGAGGATGCATTCTATAACTGGGTTGCTGAGCCAAAAAATGTTGTTGCCACATTTTTGGGTAATTCACAAACATTAGTTACTTGGAATGACCAATTAGGGGCTGAAGGAGAAATATACCACATTTGGCGTTCTAACTATCTCGTTTCAGGCAGTCAATTTGTTGAAAATGTGACTGTGGAATACTTGGGTACAGTTACCGATGGAATTCAACAATTTGTAGCGACTGTTCCGCCAGAACAAGATAGGACATCATTTTACTTCGTTACTAGCGAAGCTTTGTATCAACACGAAAATGGTACTTATCATTATACACAATTAGTACAAAATTGGTTTGGGCCAATATATGAAGAAACATTAACCCCTGCTGCTCCTCGTATTAATTCAATAGATGTTGAAGGTGAAATTTCACTAATCGAAATCGAGTGGTTAAACGATCAGCAATTAGACGGTGAAGAGTATTCGATATGGCAACATACGGGTGATCCTTTTGGTGAATTAGAAAATCAAGTCTCAGTAGTCAATACCTCAAATGGTTGGACCTTGTTTGATGGCGGGATTATAGACACAGGCTCTACTCAAAACGAATTTACCTTCAATAAAAATTACCAAATTTCAGATGATGTTGAACGTAATATTTGGTATGCTATTGTGGTAGAGGATATCTATGGCAATCAAAATTTGGAAGCATTCCCTGGGTCTGGAGGTAATGCTCTGAATGTTAAGGAAGATACAATGCCTCCAACAGCAACATATCAGTTGTTCGCAGATGGGGAACTCTATCTAAGCCCTTCTTTGGTATCGGGCAGTTTCACAATTCGCCTATCTGTTAATGAATACCTCTTCAGTAGCCCTACTGTTGATATTACAACTTCATCAGGTGGTGTAATCACAAGTAGCCCGAGGCAAATGTTGATGTTTGCCGATAATTTACTCAATGACGAGTTAGGGCCAGAATATTACTACACATTTGATATTGCTAACAGCGTTTCTGCCGGCGTGATTTCTATCACAGTTGACATGGTAGATGAAAGTTATAATAATCAAATCATTACGTGGGAAGACAGAAGTTTAGATGCCCAAAACCCATCACTGATAGTTTATTCTCCAGCATCATCTACTGACGGTTCAAAGTACCTGTATGGTAACAAAATAACCATTAATGCAGGTGCGACAGATGATGTTGAAGTATCCCTTATTCAGTATAAATTCATCTATAATTATGGTAGTGGAAATGCAGAAACATCTCCATGGACAATACCATCTGATGTCCAAGATGTTCTAGGTGATAATAAATCACTGGTCTTTTCTGAGGAGGTGGGTGCGGGCAACTTCGAACGGGGAACTCACGCAGTGCAAATTAGAGCAATAGATTCAGCCGGTAATGAAGTAGTGGAACAAGTAATATTCATCACCGATTATTGTTTTCACAATGAAGACGGGACTACACGGTGTCAATATGTAGAGTCCCTTGAGCCAGAGCCAGAGCCAATAGTAATTCAGCCTTCATATAGTGACCCTCCTTACGTCTTTGTGTGGGTCACTTCAGGAGTTGCTGTTCTAGCCATCATAATGATGCTGTTTGTAATTAGCGCTGGAATGCGCGGGCCAAAGAAAAAGAAATCTGATGATGATTATGATGATGATGATTGGATGTCTGAATTTATCGGAACTAGTCAAGATGT
>CAXHFO010000009.1:0-17906 GCA_964015895.1 uncultured Candidatus Poseidoniales archaeon | reverse complement strand
GGTACTGCAATAACCGAATTTTTTGCATCTTCCATCGAGACGCCTGATTTACAAACAACCATTGGACCGTAACCTTCTCCCATTGAAGCACCACAATTCATTAAACTGTAATGCTTTGAAATCTCGGGAAATGCATGTATAGAAACTGCAGAAACCTCTAGTTCTTGATTCATAGCACGATGATTTAATGTCTCTATATCTTGCAATTCGTGGACAAATTTGTAACCAGGAGTTTCAAATTTACCATTGGTCATTGCATGGAACATGAAAGCATCATCCGGGTCAGGAGAATGACCGATTCTAACCAAATAATCACCATTCTCGTCTTGGTCTACTACTGTCTCCATGGGCCTGCCAAAATAACGTCCTTCAATAACCATCCGTTTGAAGTTCATGACAAATCAACGAAATCACCTCATTATATCGGCATTCGGCTATATGTTCAAGTAGTTCAAAACCTACCTAACAATGAATCCGATGAAGTCAAGATGCTACAGTGCAATTTTGTTCACTTTATTCATTTCATTTCTCATTCCATGCGCATCTGCTAATTCTGCTGGAGTAAATTTCCTTGGAGTGACACTTGCGGATTCAACCGGCGCTTATACTTCTTCAGTAGCGTTAGATGATGAGCGGGGCATAATTGCAAGTTCATACGGAAATACTCTAGAATTCCACGACCAAGAAACGCTAGAAATAATTAATTCAACTGACTTTGTTAGGGAAATTTATGATTTGCAATATTCACCTAATGGAGAACACTTAGCAATAAGCCTCAGAGCAGAACAATCAGTTCCTGATTCCATACAAATTATGAATTTAGAAACCGGTGAGATTAAGCATGAAAAAGGAAGAGGAAATAATCGCCCTAGCAACATTGATTGGTCGCCCAACAGCGAGCATATAATCACTCCAAACATGAATAATGGCGTGGATATTTATGATGTGGAATCGATGTCGATATCCAACCATATTTCAGGACAGCATGTTTCAGATATAACATGCGTAAAATATTCTAAGTCTGGAAATTATATTGTTACTGGAGATGAACTTGGTCGAGTTAATATTTGGGATAATTTAGGTGAATATCAAGATATTAGCTTTGAATTGGAAGAGGAAATCACTGGATGTGATTTTAGTCAATCAGATGCCAAGTTAGCAATTGTTACTTCATCGGGTAACTTGCACACTTTTTCGTTGAGTGGTTCAGAATTGCAAAGTTTAAATTTAGGAGATTCTCATGGACTTGTATGGTCGGTTAACTCGGATAGAATATTCATCTTGGAGTCAGATAGTAGTCCTGAATTAATAGTCCTTGACGGTTCTACATTTAACCAAATTTCCTCAGTGCGTTTAATGCACAAATCTCTAGATTTTGCTTTAACTGAAGATCAGGGTTCCATCATAGATTTATTCGTTGCCTCCGATTCTAATCACATTGCGGCTTACGGGACAGTGAGCCTGCCTGAAGGATATGGTTCTGTAGGTTCTGACTTAGATGGAGATAACATACCAGATATTTTAGATTCTGATGATGATGGTGATTCATATCTAGATGAATGGGATTTTAATTGTTTAAATGAAACTGCATGTAGCAGAAATCCTGATATATCTACAATAAGATCATATCAAATTAACCTTGTTGGGAATACTTTGCAAATCAATGATGTCTATACGATGAATACTATTGACACATACACATTTAGAAATCTATCCAAGCGATCTATAATTTCGGACCAAAGAATTAGTTACGAAGAGACCAACTTGATTGAAGGAGCAATCTGCCATAACATGGATAAGAACGACTATATCAATAAGTTGCGTTCTTCAATTGAACTTTCAATTGGACAGATAAATAACGGATCACTAGAGTGTCAAATAATTGAAGGGTTATCTTTTACCAAATGGGATGATAAAGGTCAGTTGAAATTCTCATTTAAGACTACTTTTGATATTATCCCTAATGCGTCTTTACCATTTACTGTAGAAATATCAGACCAAATTTCCGTAATCGGTTCATCTATCACCCACATTGTTGAAAATCATCCGATATATGTCACGCAAGTAACTCTAGATGGGATAGAAGAATCAAATATTTGGTATAACTATGGAGAACACCCAGTGTTGAACTACTCAATTTCAGAAAAAAGTGGCACACAAATTGATTCAATATTAGGAAAAATATTACATCCCAACTTTCTGGCTCTCATATTTGTATGCACACTACCTATTTGGTACTTAATTAGAAGGAATAACCTAAAATCGACAATTCTTGATGAGATGGATTTTGAAGATAAGGTGGACGATGATGAATATGAAGATACGCAACATTCACAATACACATATGAACTTGATAATGCAAATCTAGAGGCTACAATCAACAAACCAGAGCCGATAATGGATTATGAAGATGATTTGGATTATGATGAATCAAATTACATGATGGTTCAAGATGAAACAAATCCCAAAAAACGCACCGCGTTTACTCTAGATGATGATTCTACAATAAATGAAGATACAAATAAAAAACGTAGGTCTGGCAAGATAGAGCGAAATAAACAGGGTCCAATTATGTCGACAAAGCGAAAGAGACTTGATGGGAAACTCGACATTCCTGGTCAGAAAATTGTTTCAAAGAAGCGAGTGGTAAGACCAAAACAACGTAAGGTTAGACGGGTTAAATCAGATGACTAATGGAAATATTACTACCAAAGGAATTCAGCAAATTCTGTTTTTCCACAAGCCTCAGTAAGGAATAGATTCAGACCATCAATATGTTGTTGGTCTAAACGATTGAATACCTCTCCAAAATACTGGTTTAACCTGTCGATTGTTAAACCTGATTTAGCTGAGGAAATTTGAATTATCTCATTTCTGCGCCCAATAGAATCTTCAAACATTTCTAATTGTTCAATAAGTACATCATAGGCTTTTTTAACGTCTTTTACAGGTGTGTCTCGTCTGGCAGCAAATACCCCAAAAACCATAGGTTTACCAGTCATTTCTCGCCATTCTAAACCAAGATCTAAAACAATCTGTTCTGGATATAATTTTGATGCGTCTAGTGCTCTATCACCAATGATGAGCGCTCCGTCGCAATTGTCTAACATTGCCTCTATGTCAGGGCCCATTACAACGTAATTAGGTTCCAATCCTTGCTGTTTGATGATATACTTCAACAATGCAACAGATGAAGAGGAATCAGATGGCAATGCTATGGTTTCCATCTCTGTTATACTGCTATTACCAAATAATAGAACGCTACCAACTTCACCTTTTGAACAAATTCCTAGATCAGGCACCAGTACGAGTTCTTCAGAATTTCTAGCATAATCTGCAGCAGGAATCGGTGCTAATATGCAATCGCTTCTTAGTAAATGTCCAGTAAGCCAAGATGGTGGTGCGGATAATACATCCCATTGCTTACTCAGTTTTAGAAACAAAGGATCACAATTCATGAATGCAACCCTACCAATTGTGCCTTTCCAATTAAGAAATTTTGGAGTTATATTGGTACTTTCTCGGGTAATCATCTTATCACCTAATTTTGAATAACAGACAAACGTCTAACACGCTTGGGAGGGACAACCTCAAATTTATTGAATTTCGTATAGATAGTGTTTCTTTTAATTGGAGAAAAGCCTGCATCTTTTACTAATTTAGCAAGTTGATAAGTTCCGTAATTTAAACTTGATTTAGCTCCTGCTAAATGCATGATAGATTCTTGACGAACTGTCCCGTCGATGTCATCAGCTCCGTAATGCAATGCTAACTCAGCAACTTCGTCTCCAATATTCATTCGATAGGCTTTGATGTGTGGTATTGAATCAAGCATCAAACGCGATATAGCAATGGTTCTGAGAATTTCATTTGCTGTCGCTAATTGTGCTTGTGGTAATCTAGTTGAGTCTGGTAAAAATGGATAAGGCACAAAACATTGCAGCATCGAAGATTCATCTGCTAATTTACGTAGTTTATCCATGTGTTTAAGACGGTCTTCAACTTTCTCAATTGTGCCAAACAACATAGTACAATTTGATGGTATACCCGTTAGATGAGCTTGACGGTGGATTTCTAAATACTCTTCAGAACTTTCTTTTCCCTTACAAATAATTTCACGGATTTCATCATTTAATATCTCAGCGCCACCACCAGGGAGAGAGTCCAATCCGGCATGTTTTAATCTTGACAGAGTTTCATTAAAACTAATATCTGATTGAATCGATAGATGTTTTATTTCTACGGCAGTCAATGCCTTAATTGAAATTTTAGGATATTTTTCTTTTGCTGCGCTAATCAAATCGGCATAAAAGTCAACATCCCAGTCAGGATGAAGTCCACCAACTGAATGCACCTCATCAATATACTCTGCAAATTTGTCCATTTCTTTGAGATATTCATCGATGGTCATTGCATATGCATCGGATTGCTTTTTACTACGTCTAAATGCACAAAAACGACAAGCAAGTACACAGATGTTTGTTTGGTTAATATGGACGTTAGAATTGAAGAAAACCTGCTTATCGAATCTAGAGTGTTTTACTAAATTAGCAAGCATACCAACTTCGCTGATATTGGGATGTTGGTACAATATTAGGCCATCATCAATGCTAAGACGGTCTCCATTAGCGAGTTTTATAGCGATCGGTTCGACAGTTTTTGACCATTGCATGTCTGATAGAGAAATTTTGAGCTTTTCTTTCCAATTTACCGCACTGCCAGCATTTTGCATAGATGCTGACCACTCAGTCATAGTCTGCGGTCTATCCCATACTTCAAATATATATGTACAACATCTAAGGTATATTTTTGATTGCAAAGAGTTTAGAATTCACTATTAATTTTCTGAATTCTTCAATAACTAGGACGGAAAAAGATACTGCGATAATTATCAGCCAATCACTGCTGGATAATACTTTGGTAGACAGTAATCCACCTATTTCAATTCCAATTAACGGGATGCTTACATTGGCCAATTGTACGAAGAAAAGTAACAGTCCAAAAGATGCTAAAAAAGCAATATTGATTGCTTTGTTTGAAAAAGCACCGAGAGAAAATATGCTTTCCTCTTGTGAACGACAGTTCATTACGTTAAACAATTGAAACATAATGAAGACTGAAAGAGTCATTGTTTGTGCATGGACGAATCTATCGTCAGCATAGTTGGACCATTGAGCGATTGCATCGGGGTCGCCAGAATCACATGCTGCCTTATCGAATGGCAAACTATTCTCATCAGCTAGTGGTAGACCATTACATGTATCCAATCCGCCCCCAGCAAGGAAAAATACCAATAATGTGCCGATAACCATGACTGCGCCCAAATAAAATATCAACCAAATATCACTCTTGCTTGGTAACCCTTCATTAACCGGCCTAGGAGGCCTACCCATCACATTTCCATGCTTTTTCTCGACACCTAAAGCAACTGCAGGAGGACCGTCCATAAGGATATTAATCACTAAGATCTGAGTCGCAGTCAGCGGCAAATTCCATCCAAAAATTAGTGTTGAAATAACTATTAAAGAAACTGCTGCGACGTTGGTAGATACTTGATATCTTACAAAATTACGTATATTTTGATAGATTTTTCTACCTTCTTCTACAGCATGAACTATGTTTGCAAAATTATCGTCTTGTAAAACCATATCTGCCGCATCTTTAGCCACATCAGTGCCAGAAATACCCATGGCAATTCCAATATTAGCTCGTGATAATGCTGGAGCATCATTTACTCCGTCTCCAGTCATTGCTACAATCTCCCCCTGGCTCTGCAAAGAACTTACAATACGCATTTTTTGATCTGGTGCTACACGGGAGAAAATTGTAGAATTCGCTGCTGCCTCATCCATTTCAGCACCATTAAAATTAGTAATTGAACTACCGTTAACTGCAGGTATACCTCCATCTGTAATGCCTAATTCCTTGCCAATCGCAACTGCGGTAAATTGTTGATCTCCAGTAATCATTTTTACTTTAATTCCAGCTTGCTGGCAAATCGAAATTGCATCTTTGACTTCTGGTCTGGGTGGGTCCATTATACCTACCAAACCGAGGAAAATTAACCC
This sequence comes from uncultured Candidatus Poseidoniales archaeon, assembly GCA_964015895.1. Classification (GTDB taxonomy): domain Archaea; phylum Thermoplasmatota; class Poseidoniia; order Poseidoniales; family Poseidoniaceae; genus MGIIa-L1. The sequence goes on along the minus strand of CAXHFO010000009.1, from coordinate 11,838 downwards.
TGATTCAATCTTATCAACATCGTAAATATCTTCACCATCGTCTAATCTTCGAGCACATAAGGCCAAAACTCTCATTGCTTTCCCTGCCATATCTCTATTAGCATCTTCTGCTTTCTTGAAATCTGATTCTTCAATCGGGACTATTTCATCCCCCTTAATTTTCCAGTCAACTAAATTGATATATCCTCCAGCACCACCTTTGGAAAATATCCATTGTTCGCCTTCATATTCATGAATGACTGACATCCTTTTACGTTTGGTGTCAAAGAAAAATTCATGTATTCTACTATAACGTTGCGCAAACTTTTGAACATCTCCATTGATTTTCCACCCTGCTACTGCACATGCAGAATCTGTTGGGTCACCAAGTGCCTCCCATTGGCCGTCAATTTTGGCGATAGTAGAATTATGACAAAGACTCAAACATGCTGCTGCAAGACGAAAACCAAGGTTGTTCTGGTGGTGGGAGAAACCATCATCACCAAGTGGTTTACCCTCAAATAAAACTTCACCTTTAGGTTTAAATCCCTCTCCAGTAATTTGAAAATTACCTTCTGTAGTTGAAATTTGCCTCGCAGTCATTTGATTCTTGGTCAAGGTACCTGTTTTATCTGAACAAATTACTGTTGTCGAACCAAGTGTTTCTACCGCCTTCATTCTTCGAATTATGGCCTTATGTTGAGCCATATTTCTCATTCCAAGAGCCAGTGTTATTACCAGAATTATCGGTAAACCCTCAGGTACAATTGCCACAAAAATAGCAATAGCAATTATGAACTGGTCTACTGCTGCTTCCCAAATATCCACGTCAACATCACCATAGGCAATTATCATTTCAATAGAAACCAGTAGGAATGCAACAATCAGTGCAATAAAACCCAAAAATTTCCCCAAAGATTCTAATTTTAATTCTAGTGGTGTATTTGGAGTATCTGAACCAGCAATATCACTGGCAATCTTACCAAGTTGGGTATTCATTCCTGTTGTAACTACAACTCCAATAGCCCTGCCCGAAGCAACACATGTACCCATAAATGCCATGTTTTTCCTATCTGCTAGCAGGGTACTAGGTTCTAATTGGTCAGGATTTTTTAGAACGGTTATTGATTCACCTGTTAGTGCTGATTCATCAATTTTACATTGATAAGAATCTAAAATTCTTATATCGGCTGGTACATTCAAACCTTCGTATAAATTTACTATATCGCCAGGGACCAAATCTAATGTGGGGATTTCAATGTCAGTCTCATCCCTCACAACCACACATTGAGAAACTGACATTTTCTTCAATGATTCCATCGCCTGTTCTGCTTGACCTTCCTGCCAATACCCAAAATATGCGTTTGCGGTCAATACCATGAAGATAAAAATAGCATCACCTGGTTCATCTGGATGGATCAATAAAGCCACTACAGCCGCGCCAATGAGTAGATAATTTAAGGGATCATTGTACTGAGATAGAAATCTCTTCCAACCCGGAACTCTGTCGGGTTCTGATAATTTGTTTTGACCATGGAGATCTCTTCTTTTGATAACTTCTGATTGAGTTAAGCCTGAACGATTGACTTCTAATTTTTTCATTACTTCTTCTGTCGATATAGAATGGTGATTCTCGTCCAAAAAAAGCCCTACCTTTATCAAACGACGATTAATTCGTTTATCATTATGATGGTGGTTATCCCATTAATTTGAGCGATGTTTTCAACAATCAGAAATATTTAGCCCAGCCATGTCGGCGCACGGTGAGCCATATATCCCAGCGTCAGAGTCACCACTTGAATTGACAGTTAGAGTTGTAGTGGTCGGGATTCTTCTTGGAATATTAATGACTGCCGCCAATGCCTATCTAGGGCTTTATGCGGGAATGACTGTATCTGCAAGTATTCCCGCTGCTGTGATGTCAATGATTATTCTTCGCTCACTGTTCAAGGAAGTAACTATTCTAGAAAATAATGCTGTTCAAACAATGGCCAGTGCTGGTGAATCATTGGCTGCTGGAGTAATATTTACTGTACCTGCTTTGTTAGTAATCCCAAATCTTTGGGATGAAATTCAATTATTGGAAACTACAATCATAGCCTTGCTTGGTGGATTAATGGGTACAATGTTTACTATCGCACTAAGAAGATTATTCATCGTAGAGGAAGCACTACCATATCCTGAAGGTGTTGCTTGCCGTGAAGTGTTAGTAGCGGGAGAAGAAGGTGGTGAAGGTTCTCAAGCGATATTATATGCTTTAGGCATCGGTGCAATATATGGTTTGGTGGTGAAGGGCTTCCAAGCAACACATCATACTGTAGAAGGAGTAGTAGGTTTTATTGGCACAAAACTCTATGCTGGTATGGACTTATCAGTTGCGCTGCTATCAGTAGGATACATTGTTGGTATACGAATCGCTTCATTTATATTCCTAGGAGGAGTGCTTGGTTTTGGTATATTGACGCCCTTATACGGGCTGATCAATGGTTGGGGTCCAGAAACTTCAACATTAGACCAATTCAAGAATCTTTGGGCAACTCAAGTTCGTTATGCAGGGGTTGGTGCAATGGTCATTGGAGGTCTTTACACACTGTGGTCAATGCGTAAGAGTATTATGAATGGTATTTCAAAAGCTATAAGACCTTCAAAAAATAGTGATGAAGAGTTGTTAAGAACTGAAATTGACCTTCCAATGAATTTTGTTTTGTCATTTTGCGGAGTTATTGTTATTGTGACGATGTTATTTTATTGGTGGAAAACTGAATCGCTCGTGTTGGCCATCGCTGGTGCTGCATTTCTTGCAGTTGCTGCATTCTTTTTCGCTGCAGTAGCTGGTTACATTGCAGGTGTTGTGGGATCATCTAACTCGCCTGTATCAGGAATGACAATCGCCACGCTACTATTTACTGTAGCACTGGTATGGGTTATCGGTGACCTCATGCTTGGTCTTTCTACACCAACACTAATGTTAGCAACGATGTTAATTGCCTCCATTGTTGCCTCCTCTGCAGCAATTGCTGGAGATGTCATGCAAGATTTGAAAACAGGTCACATGGTTGGTGCAACGCCAAAAGTTCAACAAACTGCAGAGATAATTGGGGTTATAACTGGGGCTCTAGTGATTGGTCCAACTTTGAAGTTGTTACACGATGCATTTGGAATTACCAAAACGGCTTGTCTTAGAGAGGCTGCAGCGACCGGCAGAAGTTGTGAAAATGCCCTACTAGCACCCCAGGCAGAATTAATTGGAGATATTGTAAGAGGAGCATTTGTTGGAGATATGAATGTTCAAATGATTCTTCTTGGTGTGGTAATAGCATGTGTATTGATATGGCTCAAAATGCCAGTAATGAGCGTGGCTATTGGAATATACCTCCCTTTAAGCCTGTCTGTGCCTATTATGCTTGGTGGAATTTTATCCTACTTCGCTTTTAGAAGTGCGCACTTAAGAATTGATGGAGAACTACGTGACAAACCATCTAAAAAAGCCATTAGCGCTGCAAAAGATGTAGAAAATCGGGGAGTGTTAATTGGTGCAGGTTTTATTGCCGGAGAATCAATACTTGGAGTACTTGTGGCTCTCCTAATTGTTTTAGAGATAGATCTTGCTGGTATATTTAGTACAGGTACCTTGAATAATTCCCTATCATTGATTTTCTTTGGTTGGTTCACTTTGGTATTTTTATGGCTAGCAACGCGTTCGTTACCCAATAATGGCAACTTGGCAAGAGAATTTTACACTGTTTTGAAAGATGTATTGAAGAAAGTTGTTAGCATGATGAAAATTGGAAAATAACCGAAATATTCCAAACACAACCATCAAAGGATGTCTTGATTGACCAATAATTGGTCGTAATATGTCAATGTCATCAATAGAACTTCAAGAACTCGCCAGAAAATGCCGTGTAGAGATTGTGAAAATGGTATACAGGGCTCAAGCAGGTCACCCTGGAGGCTCGCTCTCTGAAATTGATTTAATTGCGGCACTATATGCAAATTATTTGAGAGTTAAATCCGATTCACCAGATTGGGAAGATAGAGATCGGTTTATTCTTTCAAAAGGCCATGCATCTCCAGGAATGTACGCAATATTAGCCGAGATGGGCTTTATTTCAAAACAGGACCTCGAATCATATCGTGTGCTTGGCGGTGTTTGTCAAGGGCATATTGACATGAAGTGGTGCCCGGGCGTCGACTTTTCAGCGGGGTCTCTAGGCATGGGTTTATCCTTTGGTATGGGGTGTGCAATATCTGGTAGACTAAAGGGCAGTCAAAGGCAAATCTTCGTTATGCTAGGAGATGGGGAAATTCAAGAAGGTAGTGTGTGGGAAGCCGCAATGGCAGCCAAACATCATGAATTGGGTAATTTAAAAGTGATATTGGACCGAAATAGAATTCAAAATGATGACTTCTGTGAAACTCAAATGAGAATGTTTGATATTCCAGCAAAATGGAAAGCATTTGGTTGGTCAGTGAAAGAAATCGATGGACATGATATGGATGAGGTTGTTGAAGGTTTAGATTTCTTGAAAAATACCAATGATAATCCGGCAATTCTAATTGCTCATACGGTCAAAGGTAAGGGTGTGTCATACATGGAAGATAACCCGTCATTTCACGGTGCTGCACCTAATGATGAGCAATTTGCTATTGCTATGGCTGAACTAGGCGAGGTGGTAAATTGAGTAGAATGGCGGCAACTAGAGATGGCTATGGTCAGGCCTTACTTGATTTGGCAGTTAATGAGAAGGTAGTGGTGTTAGAAGCAGATTTAGGTAAATCAACTAAATCACTTCACTTCAGGAAGCAATTTCCAGAGAGAACAATTTCTTGTGGAATTGGTGAGCAAAATATGCTCTTGACTGCGGCTGGTTTAGCGTCATCTGGTTTCATACCATTTGCCAGCACATTTGCAATTTTCACCGAACGGGCATTTGAACAAATGAGAAACGGAGTTGCCAGACCAAACCTAGCTGTGCATTTGTGTGGCAGTCATGGCGGTACCCATACTGGAACCGACGGTTCATCCGCTCAATCTATCGAGGATTTAGCTATTTTTAGAACACTACCAAATGTGGTTGTATTGCATCCTTGTGATGATGTTAGCACTCGATTGTTAACAAGGCAATTAGCTGATTTGTCCCAACCATCATACACTAGAACTGCTAGAAATAAAACTCCGGTTATGTATGATGGCAGAGAATCTGAAATAGAAATTGGTAAAGGCGTGGTACTTCAAGAGGGAAGAGATGTCGCAATAATTGCTTGTGGAGTAATGGTTTCTGAGTCTATCAAGGCTGCAGAACAATTGACATCGCATGGAATATCTGCAACTGTGATTGATATGCACACCATCAAACCACTTGATGAAGAATTAATCACCCAAGTGGCAAAATCCTGTGGAACTATTGTAACCGCTGAGGATCACAATATCATTGGTGGTTTAGGTGGCGCAGTGGCGGAATTCCTGAGTTCAAATATCCCTACACCGCTAGAAAGAGTAGGAGTAAAAGATAGATTTGGTGAATCAGGACAAGCTGATGAAATGCTTGATTTGATGGAAATCTCATCACCTCATATAGCATCTGCAGCCATTAGAGCAATTAATCGCAAGAAATGAATACCATAATGCTTACAGATTATTTATGAGGAGCAAAGCCATACTCTTGTGCTTGGTCCTAATACTATCTTCAACTGTACAGTTTCATAATCAATTAGTACAAATTGGAAATATTTCACATACTACACCACAAACTTGTGACGCAAATAGAAATGAAACATGGACTGTCGGATTAATTTATTGCAACGATGGTATCCAACCAGGTTACACGTTATTCTCTCCAATGGCCTCCGAAACTTCTTACCTAATCGACCAATATGGAAGAGAAGTACATTCTTGGACTTCGCCTGGTGGTTACAGTGGATTATCTGGTTACTTACTGGAAGATGGTGATTTGCTAAGACCGGTAAATCTTGGCAATAATCAACCAGGAGAATTTAGTGCTGGTGGCAGCATGGGTGGATTTGAGCGAATATCTTGGGAAGGTGATTTAGAATGGTTTTGGACTTATTCATCAGAAACATACCGTAGTCATCATGATATTGAGCCATTACCGAATGGAAACATTTTGATAATTGCATGGGAATATAAAAACGCTTCACAAGCAGCAGAAAAGGGTAAAATCTTTGGCGATACATCTTCAAGAACTATTGGAACTACATCTGTTTGGCCAGATAAAGTGATAGAAGTAAAGCCTGTTGGAATTGATGATGCAGAAATTGTATGGGAGTGGAGTTTTTGGGATCATACAATACAAGATATCGATGACACCAAAGATAATTTTGGAGTTATCTCTGAACACCCTGAATTAATCGACATAAATTTTGGTGGTGTTGGACAGAATTGGCTGCACTGTAATGGAATAGATTACAACAATTTGCTAGACCAAATCGCACTTTCATGTAGAAATACCAATGAAATATACATTATTGACCACAGCACAACCTCTCAGGAAGCAGCAGGACACACAGGCGGAAATAGTGGAATGGGGGGTGATATTTTGTATCGTTATGGCAACCCTGAAAGTTATGATAGAGGAAATTCGAGTGACCGTTTATTGTTTGCGCAGCATGATGCGAGATGGATTGAAGAAGGTTATCCTGATGCTGGTAAACTAATGATTTTCAATAATGGCAATGGTAGAAATATATCATATTCGTCTGTCGATGTCATAACCCTCCCTGTCGATGGCAGCAGGTATTTTATTGAAAACAACCAACGTTTTGGCCCAACAAATCTCTCCTGGACTTGGGATATTGGCACTGATATGTATTCTCCAATAATTTCAGGTAGTACTCGGTTATCTAATGGTAATACATTAATCACATTTGGAGTTGAAGGAACCTTCATCGAAGTAGATTACATTGGGAATATAGTATGGAAATATATCAGCCCGGTAAATAACCATGGTATCATGAATCAGGGTGATTCAATATACGAGGCAAATGGTAACAAGGTGTTCAAAATTACTCGCTATGATGGAAATCATCCTGCATTAAAGGGCAGAGAATTAGTTCCAATAGACTACATTGAGAATTGGAATGACCAATGCCCTGACCAAGACTCCTTACCTTATGACGTGGATGGGGACGGATGTATTGATGATAGCGATAATGACGGGTTCAATGATTTAGTTGATATTTGCCCTGGTAATAATGATAGTATTGATGAAGATTTAGACGCAATACCAGATGGTTGTGATTTAATAATTGATAATGACAATGATGGAATTAGCAACAATGATGATTTATGTGATGGTTTTAATGATACGATAGACATCGATAATGATTCAATTCCCGATGCTTGTGATTCATTAATTGACCGTGATGGTGATGGTGTAGATGATGAATTTGACTGGTTTCCCGATAACCCTTTAGAAGCATATGACTCGGATTTAGATGGAGTAGGAGATGCTTCGGACCAATGTGAAGGTTTTGATGATAGACTAGATGTCGATAATGACTTAATTCCTGATAGTTGTGACCAGACTATAGGGTTCGAGGAAAAACAGACTAACGGCGGACAAAATATTAGCGCTGATTTAGAATACAATATACCAGCAATTAGTATAATTACATTGGTCATTATTGTTTTGTTTGCAAGGAAAAAATATAGCGGATAATTCAAAGAGTGCCTTCGCACACAGGTGGCTATGGAGTTCTTCTTAGACACCGCAGACGTAGACGAAATAAGAGAAATAGCATCTTGGGGAATATTGGACGGTGTTACTACTAATCCTTCATTAATCAAGAAGAGTGGTCGTGATTTTAAGCAAGTAGTTGCAGAGATAGCATCAATCTGTGACGGACCAATTTCTGCTGAAGTTACAGCCATGGACACTGATGGTATGGTTGCACAAGCTTTGGAATTAAAGGGTGAGTTACCTGATAATGTGATCATCAAAATTCCTTGTGTACCCGAGGGTTTAGCAGCAACAAAAATACTTACAGATAAGGGTATTAAAACAAATGTTACACTGATATTTTCCGCCGCACAAGCGCTAATGGCAGCAAAGGCTGGAGCAACATATGTATCTCCATTTATCGGCAGAATTGACGATACTGGGCATGATGGCATGACGTTAATAGCTGAGATAATGGATACTTGGAGTAATTATGATCTTTCTACCAAAGTTCTAGCTGCATCGATAAGACATCCAACCCATGTGTTGCAATGCATCCAACTTGGAGCCCATACTGCAACTATGCCAGCTAAGATTTTTCGCCAACTGATGAAACATCCACTTACTGACAAAGGTATTGATGGTTTTATGAAAGATTGGGCTGAGGTTGAGGCAGCTGGAAAAGCATAATTATTCAACAAGAGAATTATTGAATAAGAAGTTTCCACCTAGTAATACGGGGGAACACTAATGAGCAATGCTAAAGACCGCTTGAAAAGGTTACTTGATGGTGACTTAGAGGCATCTGATATTGCTGAAGATGCGGCGTTAGTAAGCCTAGCAGATCGTTTATACGGTATCAAAATCGCTAATGTTAAACCTGTCAAAGCTAGAGATATCGAAAATCAACCTGGTAACTTAGAACCATTACCTCAACAATTTGGTCAAACTCCAAGTTTAATGGTCGAGGTTATCGAGCCAGCCAACGCTCCATTACCAGACCTACCGCACTTAGCCATGCCTGAATTGCCAAACAAGAAATCAAAATTTTCTCCTTTAATGATATTGTCAATTTCCGGATTATTACTTGTCATGTTAAACCTATTTGGCATGTTCTCTTCATTGTTTGAATCCTCATGTGAAATTGGTTCATGCCGAGGTGATGGTCAAACTAGAATCAACTTGATGGATTTCTATAAATTTGGTGAATCCGATGGCTGGTCATATTCTTTAATTTCCGAGGACATGAGTGGCCTTGGAGGCGAAACTGGAGGAATAGGAATACCAGATATAGTCGCTATCATTGGACTTATTGGTATAATTATTTTTTACTTCAAAAGAAAGTGATTAAAATGTCACCTTATGGACCGTTATCAGAGGCTATAGCCTATGGCGGAATGCTGTTGATTCTTGGAGCATTTATCCTAGAGACTAGGGATATATTAGATAGTAAAAATGGAATTTATCTTTTTATGATGGCAACAGGCTCAGGATTATTAGGTATTCGAGCGTTTTTAGTAGAGGAATGGGCCTTTTTGATTCTTGAAACAGTGTGGTGTCTTGCTGCCGTAGTTGCCATATATGGTATAACAAGAAAAACAAGCCAAGATGAATCAACATCTTCATGAGTGATAAACCACCGACTCAACACTATGAGCAAACGTCCTGCCAAGGCGAAGCGAGGAATACCATCAAAAGTTGATAACTTCAATGAATGGTACCCGTTTATAGTCGAAGCATCAGACTTAGTTGACAAGCGTTACCCAATCAAGGGAATGGATGTATGGCGGCCATATGGCTGGAAAACAATGAAATTAATTGATAGTTTAACTCATCAAGAAATGGAACGCACAGAACATGAAGAAGTTAATTTCCCACTTTTAATTCCAGAAAATTTACTCGACAAAGAGAATATTCTAGTTGCTAAACTAAAACGTGCCCGTGAAGAAGGTGTGGACCCAGACGAGCTTCGTGATGAAGAAGAAGAAGGTGGTTTCAAGAAGGAAGTTTATTGGGTAAAACATGCTGGTGAAAATGAACTTGATGTGCCAATGTTCCTAAGGCCAACATCTGAAACTGCAATGTATACCATGTTTCCATTGTGGATAAGATCGCACAAAGATTTGCCGATGAAAATATATCAAATGGTTAATACATTTAGATATGAAACCAAGCAGACTCGATCTTTTATCCGAGTACGTGAGATACATTTCTTTGAAGCCCATACTGCTCATGCTGACGAAGAATGTGCAACAAGACAAATAACAGAGGATTTAGCAATAGTTGATAATTTGATGCACAAATTATGCTTACCAATAATAAAGGCAAAGCGTCCAATTTGGGATACATTCCCTGGTGCTTGGTATACCATTGGCATCGATGCCATAATGCCTAATGGAAGGACATTACAAGTTGCTTCATGTCACCATTATAGAGACCAATGGGCAAAAGCATTTGACATCAAATATGAAAACAAAGAGGCAAAACAAGAATATTGTCACCAAACAACCTATGGAATGTCTGAAAGATTATTAGGCGCCATAGTTGGTATGCATGGTGATGATAATGGTTTGATTTTACCGCCGGATATCGCACCATTTCAAGTAGTAATTTGCCCAATGATTCGAAAAAACTCAGAAGTCGATACTATTGGGGAAGCAAACAAAATCGCCGCTATTTTACGTAACTCTGGACTAAGAGTGAAAGTTGATTCAAGAGACATTCATGCCGGTCAAAAATACTATGATTGGGAAATAAAAGGTGTCCCTCTAAGACTAGATATAGGACCAAGAGATATCGCCCAAGGAACCGCATTTGCTGCTCTTAGAACTGGTGGAAAAGAACCACTCGCAATAGATAATATTGCCGAATTATGCTGGGATAAATTATCTGAAATATCTGATGAGTTAAGAATACGCTCAGCAGCACACATGGATGGGGTAATAAATGAATTACCACAGTTCATCGAAGATAATGAAACATGGTCTATGAAAGGAGAAATTAACGATGGAAAGATTTACCAAATGCCATTTGAAGGCACAGATGCTCATGCAGAAATAATTGAAAAGGCAACAGGCTTGACATTCTTAGGTGATGCTACAGAAGACTACGACACAGAATTGCCATGTCACATGACCGGCAAAATGACTAAGCGTAGAGTAATATTGGCAAAGACATATTGAGCGAGTGAGGGTACAACATGAGTGAAGTACTGAAATTAACAGAAATTTTGACAGAAGTTCAAAACTTTATCACTAAGGATGGACAAATAGTTCCTGCACAACGTAATTTTTACCAGAATCTTAGAGATAAAATGAATAATCATACAGGTTTATTCAACGAAGCTGAAGTAGGACCACTTCTCTTGGAAACAAGACTAGAGGTGCTGGAGTTAACTGATGATGATTACACATCGATCTATAATATCATAATGGATAGATTCGGATTAAGCAAACGACTGGAAGAGGAAGATCAACTTAGGCAGGAGTTAGAGATCAAAGTAAAACTCAGGAAAGAGGCTGAACAAAAAGCCAAAGCAGAAGCAATCACTAAACAAAAACTAGAGGCGGAAGCAAAAGCCAAAGCAGAAGCTGAACTTAAGGCTCAAATAGAAATTGAAGAGCGCTTGATGGCAGAAGCCCAAGAGAAAATTTTGGCTGAGGAAAATGCTCGAAAGGAAGCAGAAGAAAAAATTCGCATAGAAGAAGAGGCGAGAGCTAAAGCCGAAGAAATTGCTAAATTAGAAGAAGAAACTAGATTAAAAGCTGCGGAAAATGCTAGGCTGATAGAAGAGTCGAGGATAAGAGCGGAAGAAGAGGCTAGAATGAAAGCAGAAATACAGGCTAGTATGAAAGTAGAACAAGAAGCCAAAATTAAAGCCGACGAAGAGGCTCGAATCAAAGCTGAAGAAGAGGCTAGAGTTAAGGAGATTCAAGACAAAATCAAAGCAGAGGAAGATGAAAAGTTAAGGATTGCTAGTGAAGCACATCATAAGATGGTTGATGAAGCTATTAGAATCACTAATGAAGAACGTCTCGCTGAGCAAGCAAAGATAGATGCCGAAGTTGATGTCGCCAGAAAAATCGCTGAACAAGATCGTCTAGCTGAGCAAGCAAAGATAGATGCTGAAATAGCTGTCTCTTATACACATCTCCGAGCCCACGAGACCGCTGATAAT
>CAXHFO010000008.1:0-21256 GCA_964015895.1 uncultured Candidatus Poseidoniales archaeon | reverse complement strand
TATTCATGGTTGGCGGCAGAGTTGGCTATGATGGGATTCACGGAGCAACTTTCTCCTCACTAGAATTAACCGAGGAATCTCCGTCTAGTGCAGTGCAGATTGGCGACCCAATAACCCAAAAGAAAATGATTGACATGACTCTTGAAGCGCGCGATTTAGGGTTGATTAGTTGCATTACAGATAATGGAGCGGGAGGGCTATCCTCCTCGATTGGAGAAATGGCAGAATATACTAATGGGTGCAGAATTGATTTAGCCAAAGTTCCACTTAAACAACCCGGACTATCCCCCTGGGAAATATTGGTTTCAGAAAGCCAAGAACGGATGACAGTGTCGGTAAAACCAGAAGATGTTGAAGCCTTTGAAAAGCTAGCTTCACGACACGAAGTAGAAGCCACTGCTGTTGCCGAATTCACCTCAACAGGCATCTTCCATGTTCAATATGGTGAATCAACCGTGGCGTACTTACCAATAGAATTCCTTCATGATGGAGTGCCTCAATTAGAATTAGAATCTGAATGGAAAATACCAGATCACAAACCATTCACTCCACCTGAAACAGCAGACCATAATACAATCTTAACTGATTTATTGGCTAGGCCAAATATAGCTAGTAAGGAAACTTGGGTTAGGCAATACGATCATGAAGTCATCGCCCAAACAGCAGTCAAACCATTTGTTGGAGTTAAGCGAGACGGCCCTGCTGACGCCGGAGTAATCGCCCCTATTCACGGCAACCCTCGGGGCCTGGTAGTCTCCTGCGGAATTGCTCCTAGATATTCTGACATCGATGCCGGTGCAATGGCAGCAGCAGCAATAGACGAGGCGGTAAGAAACGCAGTATGTGTTGGCGTAGATGTTGACAAAATTGCCGGCTTAGACAATTTTTGTTGGCCAGATCCAATAGAATCTGAAAAGACCCCCGACGGCAAATTCAAGTTGGCACAACTCGTGCGAGCCAACAGAGAATTGGAGCGAATATGTCGCGCTTATCGTTTACCTTGTGTTAGTGGCAAGGACTCGATGAAGAATGATTATGGTAAAGGCCCAGATAAAATTTCAATCCCCCCAACCTTACTATTTTCATTATTTGGTGACCATCCCGATGTTAGAAATTCAGCGACTAGCGATCTAAAACACCCAGGAGATAAGCTGTATCTAGTTGGCGAATCACTCGAGGAATTGGGCGCATCAGAATTAGCATTCATGATGACAGAAAATGGTCAGGCCGCGGGAATTGGCGGTAATGTGCCGTTACTAACTGACCCACAGCGACTATTCTCATCATATCGTGCGCTAAGTAAAGCAATAAATTCCGGAGTGGTAAAAACCGCTCATGATTGTTCTGAGGGCGGCGTTGGTGTCGCGCTTGCCGAGATGTGTATCGGGGGTAGAATTGGCGCCAAAATAGATATTGACGGCACTGGAAACAGCTCAACATGGGCTCGTTTGTATGGTGAATCGTTAGGGAGAATAATAATCGCCGTATCGCCGCAAAACAATACCAAATTCCTTGAACACATGGCCGGCCATACAACAACACTACTAGGAGAGGTAGAGGCAACAAGCCAACTAAGTATTGTTGATGGATTTGATGAACTGGTATCTATTGAAGTAAATGAACTAGTAACTTCCTGGCAGGGGACTTTGGATTTAACCGGAGGTGTCGCTTGATGTATATTCCTAAAGTTGCCGTATTATTCGGTTTTGGAATAAACTGTGACCATGAAACCGCAGCAGTATTCGAAATGGTTGGTGGTAAATCGACTAGAGTGCATCTTAACACTTTTATTTCAGGAGAAGATGAATTATCAAATTATGATATTTTGGCGGTCCCAGGGGGCTTCTCATTTGGCGACCACCTAGGGAGTGGCAGACTCATGGGCAACAGAATGCGGTTCTCACTGCGCGATGAATTACTCAACTTCATTAAATCAGGTAAGCCGATAATTGGAATTTGCAATGGGTTCCAGGTATTAGTAAAAACTGGATTATTACCAGGTCCAGACAATGATGAGCCGGACTTTATTCAACGTGCTAGTTTGACTCTCAATGACTCTGGAAGGTATGAAGATCGGTGGGTAACACTTGATTTTAACAAAGATAGCAATTGTATTTGGACTAAAGGACTCACTAGAATCGATTGCCCAGTACGACATGGTGAAGGAAAGTATGTCATGCCCAACCCCGAAAGCCTGGCAAATCTAGCAAACAACAATCAAATCACTGTTAGATATGTAGATCCCCACACTACACAATCAGATAACAACAACGACGAAGTGTTGCCATTCCCTCTTTCGCCCAACGGCAGTATGATGAATATCGCAGGGATCAGTGATAAGACAGGACTTGTATTCGGCCTTATGCCGCATCCAGAGGCGATTTATGCGCAATGGCTCCACCCGGATTTCTCTAGAGGCGGCGCGCCCGCTTCATCAACAGAGATTGAGTGGGAGGGGCAAGGGCTACAAATTTTTAGAAACGCAGTAGAATATATTCAATCAACTCAATGATTAAAATGGCAAACAGCATTCGCTTTAGAGAAATAGATTCCTTGAGAGGACTGGCAGTATTATTGATGGTAATGGTCCATGCTGCAGCTACTTGGAATCCATCTAATACGACACAAACCTCAACTCTGGCATACATAGTTGCAGGACTTGGTGGACTTGCTGCGCCGTTATTTGTTACAATATTTGGTTGGGGAATGTATAATTCCAGTAGTGATGGGAAGGCAACATTAACCAAAGCTGGGATACTATTAATTCTTCAATATATAGTGAATCTATGTTCTCCACATCTCTATGACCCTTACTCACCTGGAATTTTATCATTATTTGCCTTATTGCTACTGGCCAAGCCAGTGATTATGAAAGCCGGGACGTCAATCAATCGTATGGTAATTTTTATCGGTATAATGACTTTAATGTTCATCATAAACAACTCCTTTTTTGAATTTCAAGGAAGTAGTAATTGGGATTCTAGGATCGTGGTAAAAGATGTACTACAGCTGATTAACTTGGCGTTGTTTACTGGAACTTATCCGGTCTTTCCCTGGATTTGTTTCTGTGTAATTGGCGCATTCCTTGGGAGTTTTGTTAAGGAGGAAGGTAAAACACTCCCAAGGAATAACACCACATTAAGTGTGATACTGGTTGGAATCTTCTATTGTATTATTACGCTATATTTGGCGGTTGTGAATTCTAAAGTCTGGGCACATCCTTCAAGAGGAGATTATCTAAACTTCTTCCCAGCCAATTTTAGTTTTATGATCGCAGCTATTACGGGTGTACTCATTCTTTGGTTGATTGTACAGGAATTGAATATATTATTGTTTGAACAAGCCGGCAAGGTTTCACTAACCGTTTATGTTGTACATTTTATTCCTCTAACCTATTTATCTAACTTAGAGAATGAAAGAAATTGGACGATAATGGAAGCGAGCCAGGCAGTGGTATTATTCACCACCACCTGGCTCTTCTTCGCATATTTTTGCAATAGATATCAATGGCTAACCATTGAGTACCTTATTGGCAAACTTACTGTTCGGTAATCACTCTTCAGATCCAGATGCTTTGGTATCCATTGTTGCAGCATACCAAACCATCATACCGAAAGCAGTCTTGTTGACTACGTCGGCAATGTTGTAGAGGATGTTTAGGTTCTCGATTCCAGAATCTGAAGCATCTTGTCCCATGATCCATCCGATTGGGTAAATTGCCCATCCGACAGTTAGGATGATTGCCATAGCCTTGAAAGCGAATTGTGTACCTTCACTTGCACCGCTGACTTTCTCCTTTGCGTCACCAGCCCATAGCTCGTAGATGATGTATCC
This sequence comes from uncultured Candidatus Poseidoniales archaeon, assembly GCA_964015895.1. Lineage (GTDB taxonomy): Archaea > Thermoplasmatota > Poseidoniia > Poseidoniales > Poseidoniaceae > MGIIa-L1. Next base: position 17,422 of record CAXHFO010000008.1, on the reverse strand, counting down.
CCATGCGAGGACACCAACGATAAACAATGGCCATTCCATTCCGTCAACTGCTTCAATATCAGATTCTGATAGGAAACCAGCAACTAGCATAATTATGGAAGCACCAAAGAGTCTCCAGAATAGAGCAGCAGATGCAACTCCAATAGCAGCAAGAATTAGGTAGAACTCAGAAACTTGGAGTGGTACAGTAATCAACCAGTCAATATATCTCATAACTAGAGGAGATGTTTCGAAAGCTTCCCAGTGCTTGCGCATGTATGTGTAATGGTACCATGCAACACCAGTAACAAGTGCAGCAACGGTCATTGATGTACGCCACTTAGGCGCTACATTTTGGCGTTCTAGAATAAAGAAGACGGTAGATGCTAGCATCAATGCAGTTGCAAGCCAGAAAGATACTGCGACCATATCGGTCTCATTCATGTATCCGTCTGCCTTTACATTTGCTGCACTGACGTTTACCAACGTCAATAGGCCAAGGGTTCCGATCAAAAGCAGGCTCGATGTTCTCTTCAAATTTGATTTAAACATTTTTATCAAACCGTCGACGAGCACCAATCACATATAAAGGAATGTTAATTTCAACCAAACATTTACGGGATTTTACAACCTTTTTCCAGTTTGCACAGCCCATAATCCATGGTAAATTACACTATTTGCTATTAATTGGTCATGAGTTCCACTCTCAGCAATTTGACCATCATCCATTACCAGTATTGTATCAGCATTGCGAATAGTTGACAATCGATGGGCTATAATGACAGTAGTTCTGTTCCTAGATACCAGTTCAATCGACCTCTGCAGCGCCGCCTCCGTCTCATTATCAACCGCTGAGGTTGCTTCATCTAATATCAACAAAGGGGCATCTTTCAATACCGCTCTGGCAATTGCCAACCGCTGTCTCTGACCTCCAGATAACCGGTACCCTCCTTCTCCAACCATTGTACCCCACCCATCGGGAAGAGAATTAACAAATTCACTTACTTCTGCAGTATCGGCAGCGCGGAATACTTGCTCATCACTAGCAGTGGCATCACCATATCTTATGTTTTCAAGTATAGTGGTTGGAAATAATGTGATGTGTTGTTCGACCAATGCAATAGACGACCTTAGATGGGAGAGAGACCACTCATCTATGGGCGCCCCACCCCATACAATACTCCCCCCATTTGGCTGGGCAAAACGAAGCAGTAGCCTAGTTAGAGTAGTCTTACCTGCACCCGTAGATCCGACAATACCTGTGGTTTTACCAGCCAGTATTTCCAATGATAAGTTAGTAAATGTGTTATCTCGGTTAGTGTAGGCAAAATCGACATTTTGAAACTTGATATCGCTCTTCATGATTTTGTCTTTATCCGGTTTCACGTCACCTTGAGATATTTCTATTTCTGAGGTTAGGACATCTAACACCCTGGTAGAAGAAGCCATTGCTCTTTGATAGAGATCAAATGTTTCTCCCAGTCTAGTCAAAGGCCAAAGTAGTCTTTGAGTCATAAAGACCAGCACTGAATACGCCCCAACAGCTAGAACTCCTTCTAGAGTGTACCACCCACCAAGCAGTAGCGTAGCGGTAAAACCGCAGAGGATGGCCATGCGGATAAGTGGCGTAAATGCTGCAGACAACCGTATCGCCTTCCTATTCGCTTGCCGATATGCTTCACTGAGCGCCCCAACTCTAGCAACTTCAATGTCTTCAGAAGTGAATGATTGAATAGTCGACATACCGGACAAATCATTTTCCAATAGCGCATTCATTTTACCAGCAGCATCTCTAACCTCTGCGTACTTAGGCTCAAGGCTACGTTGATACTTGAATGACCCCCAAACGATTAACGGAATTGGCAAAATTGCTAACATAGCAACCTCCCATGAGATGAATAGAAATACCGCGCCAACAACAATAACCGTAGTAGAAACCTGGAGCAGATCATTTGCTCCCTTATCCAAGAATCGTTCTAATTGGTTGATGTCATCATTCAAGATTGCTAAAATATCCCCCTTCTGCCGTTCATCAAACCACCCCATACCTTGTTTTTGAACATGATTAAAAGTGTCTAGTCGCAATTCGTGCTGCACTGTTTGCGCTAGATTTCGCCACAGTACCCCATAAAAATATTCGAATAAGGATTCAAGCCCCCAAATGACGAAAGTCAGCACCGAAAGGAGGATTAATTGGTTCCATGGGTCGGTAAAGCCCACTCCGGCGAGAAAGGAATCTTCTCGTAAAACAACGACATCAACAGCCAAACCAATTAGCAACGGCGGCGCCAAATCCCATATTTTATTGGTAATAGAACATAATGAAGCAAGGCGGATTGTTTTTTTGTGACCTTGCATGTGTGAAAGCAAACGTCTGAATGGGCCTACTTCCGCCATGAACCCGCTAAACGGTTTTCATTGATAACACCGTGATTCAACCCATAGCGAAAATATTCTCCGGAACTAATATGCGGTGATTATGAAAGCAAGGTTTGAGTGCAATGAGGCGTGATGAAGAATCCATCCTATCTTATGTCATTAAGAAGGTTGGCAAAACTCGACACGTTACCCTAATTGACCCGGATAAACAAACCCCGGAAATAGCTGCAGAGAGAGCATGTATTGCGGTTGAAGCAGGCTCTGAAATGATCTTCGTTGGCGGCTCTACCGACACTCCTGATGAAATTGTTCACGCAACTTGCCAAGCAATCCAGGAAGGCCTTGAACTGCGAGCTTTCGCGGCTAGCCAATCGCCCGATAGTGATGAGGAGACGTGGAAAATACCAGTAGTCTTGTTCCCCGGTGGCTCTCATGCACTATCTCCCGCAGCAGACGCGATAACATTCATGATGCTGATGAATTCCAACAACCGCAGATTTCTAGTTGGCGAACAACTGCGTGGCGCACCCTTCATTGACAAATTCGGCGTTGATGCGCTGCCAACTGGCTACGTTGTATGCCATCCAGGTGGAAAAGTTGGCGAAGTAGGGGAGGCAGAATTGGTGATGCCTGATGATACCTCACTAGTCAAAGCATATTCGCTAACTGCTGCGATGTATGGGTTTAAACTACTATATCTTGAAGCAGGCAGCGGCGCAGAAACTCAAGTCAATCCCGAACTGATTAAATCAGCAAAGACGACTGAGGGACTTACTATGTTGGTAGGCGGTGGAATTAGGACTCCACAACAGGCACAATTAGCTGCTGAAGCAGGCGCCGATTGGATTGTTACGGGGACTCTTACAGAAGATGCAGCAGATCTTGCAGATTTACGCGATAAGATTAGTGCAATTACCAACATCTTAGCACTAGTTAACTGGGAGCCAGATTAATCAGCAGTATTGAGATTAATTTATGTTCTAATTTTATACCCAGCAAATATGCCCAGATTAATGGTTGGCGATAATGCGCCAAATCTCAACTTGCCCGCAATAGACGGAACCACATTCAAGATGTCAGAGGTGAAAGGTAAGCGCGTAATACTTACCTTTTTCAGATTCTCATCTTGTCCTTTTTGTAATATCCGCATCAATAGAATAGTCAAGCGATGGAATGAGTTTGCTGATGATACAGTAATGGTCGGTGTCTTCAACGCTAAAACAGGCGAGTTAACCAAGCGGATGAAGAAACACAGTGCACCATTTACCATAGTCGCTGATGAATCTTACGAACATTTTGAAAAGAATTCAGTTGTCAAATCCTTTGGGAAATTCATGTGGGGGGCACTCCGTTCACCAGTAACATTCATGCAGGCAACATTGAAAGGTTACTTCCCGCTGACTTTATCGATATCTAAACTCTCTATCATCCCAGTAGACATTCTTATCGGTGCGGATGGCAAAGTAGCGAAAGCACATTATTGTAAAGATACTGCAGATCATCTATCTATCGATGAATTAATTGCCTTCTCTAAAGGGGAATAACTACTAATTGATGCAGATAACTAATCTTCGTCATCAAAGATTACCGGATCGCCACTGCCACCCGGTGCAGCAGGCCTATCGGTATCGACATCCATTCCAGGTTCAATAACCGTCTCTTCAACGTCAAGATTGACTCTACCGCCATCTGCTAAGTTGGCCATATCATCAACACTGGGAGTGGATATCGTTCTTTCAACATCGGGAGAGTTAGCATATACTTCACGTTTCATCTCACGTTCATCATGTCCTCTAACTAGTGATAGAGAGTCAGCAAATACTCTTCCAACCACTTCCCGGGTTCTCTCACCACGGCGCACTGAATCTAATTCATTCGCCATGGTTTCTCGCATACCCTCTAACTCTCTTAACTCAGCAGTTCTATCTTGAAGGGCTGCTTCTAAATCGCTCATTGTCAAGGATATTTGTTGAATTCTCTCATCGCGCTCAAACACATCACTGTGCAATCGTCGCTCTCTTCGCCTCAGCGACTCATACTCACGATTTCTTTCAAGTAATCGGCGCTTTAATTCTTCGATTTGCTCTACTAGATAGTCGTGTTCGGCAGAAACTGAGCGCGGACCTTGCATAACTCGTTCTAATTGCTCTTCAAGTTCAGTTAATCGACCATCTCTTGCATCAAGCAGACCTCGCAAGCGATCAGCAATATCGCGCAGCCTCTGACGCTCTTCCTCTAACGCTTTATTGGCCGATTGCTCAACTTCATACTGCTTAGTCATGTGATCTACCTGTGCTTTCAAACTTCGAACCTCATCAGCGGTGACAGAGGTCAGTCCAGCGTCAGCCGCTCTTTCCAACGCTTCAACCATCTGCGAAATTCTACCCTCCATTTCACCAATGACCTCATCTTGCTCTGTAGTTAGCACGTTTAATTTCTCAACTTCATCTTGAAGCCTTGCACGCTCTTCAGTTGATAGTGAGGATTGCTGAGCAGCTAAGTCCTGCCTAGCATCAGAAAGTAATCTTTCAAGGTGAACCATTTGGCTTCTACGCTCTTCAAGTTCATTTTCCAAGTCGTTCATTCTAGCAACTTCAGGAGCAACCATATCTTCTCGCTCGGCTAGATCAAGTTCCATGACCCGCAAACGCTGTTTGACCGACACCATTTCTTCATTTCTTTTAGCCAACTCATCCCAAGCGATTAACACCTCTTCAACGAGTTGCTCAACGGGATATCCTTGTAACATTCCTTCGAGCGCCGCACGCTCTTCGGATGAAGTATCACCGACACGTTTTATTCCGCTTGGTGATGGAGAGCCGACTGTCATACGACGCCTATCGGTAATCAACCACTCTTGAACTTTCCCAATAATTATTGGTCAATTAGGCCGTATTTTCGACCTTATTTGAAAATCCAGCACCCAATCAGTTGATTGCTGTATACATATCATCAGGCATCTCGCCAGCCAACTTTAGCGCACCATTAGCCACGCTGTTGATAGCGTCCTCAACACACCAAACATTGACATCACCGATGTCTGAGATTTCTTCTGCCATTCTTGCAGCGATACCTTCGATAAGAGACCCTCCACCAGATAGAATGATGTTGTTTCTCAATATCGGTTGATATTCAGGGTCAGCAGTTGCGACAATCTTCTTGATTGCATTGGCAACTAGTGGGATGATTGACTCACATGTTTCAACAATCAAGTCACCAATATCGACAACTTGCTTCTTACCTTCGACAGAAAGTTCAACCATGACTTCTTTAGCATCCATACCAACATAAGATGAAGCCTCTTTCCATCTTCGGACCATATCTTTGGTGACTTGAGCACCAGTATACTTTTTCTTGACAAGTTCCATCAATTCAAGGTCTAACCAGTCACCCGCTTCTTGAATAGTTACTTGGTCTTCATCACTTGGGAAGGTGCCGTGAATTCTTGCAATATCAGTAGTTCCTGCGCCGATATCGACAACAATTGAACCAGCGATTTCTTCGATTCCATATGCGGTTGCAAATGGCTCGGTTACTACCATGATAGCGTTGACTTGACCTCTTAATGTTGCAACAAGATTTGATTTGTCGGTAAATGAAACGTGGCTTGGAGAACAAATAACTCCAAACACTTCATCATATTCTTCAGGGTCTACAGTCTCAAGTAGATGTGATACGAATGCCTTAGCAGCAGCCAGATTTGCTTCATCATCTTGAGCAACACCGGCAGCCATAGGGCGGTATAGATTACAAGCTAACTTATTCTTCAAAGCATCATTTCCAAACAGGACATCTCGTCCCAGAAAATTTCTTGCAACAGGGTCTTTCGGTCTACCTACAATAGTTTCGATCGTGTGGCTTGCACCAGCACTCGAAGATATAGTAGATTGGTATGTTCCTAGGTCAATTCCAACGTATAGGCGGTCACTCATATTATTCACCATCCGCATGCGGATATCTAACCCAAAACGACATTGAACTTCAAGGTTCACCCTGTTGCCAAAGGGGTAAAAACTACTGTAATTTCAAGAAAAGAGTCGCAGTTGCCCGCTTTTACAAAAACACACAACACTATTCATGATAAAAGGCATTTTTGTCGGCTTATCGAAAAATTATCGCAAAAATCAGTAAAACAACCTAAAACCAGTAAAACCCTTTCAAAGTTTACGATTGTTATCAGGATTAACAAACGGGTCCCCTATACTATGCCCCGCTTCTTCACTATCCACATCATCTTTCATTGAATCCCACAACCGTTTGGCAATTAGGGCAACTCCTAGAATAGTGATTATCCCCCAACCCATTGCCCTTACCGGATTTGCTGCCGCCGCCTCATCATCTAACCCCTCATCAATAATCCAATTATCAGCGCTAAAATATATCTCAGAATCAAGATATTGAATGTCAACATTAGCATTGGGTGAGGCATTTAGGCTTTGAGCAAAAATTTGCACATGCATATTCATGCCAACGATGTTAAAGATCGGCAAATCGTCAGGCGCCTGCCAAGAACAGGAATGCACTCCATTAATCAGTGCCACATCTTGAGCGAGGCAAGATAGTATTGGGAAGTAGGATTGAGAACCAGTCTGGTTAATCATAATTCTAGAGCCGGTAAGATAGGGGTCAAAATCTAAGTCGATAATTTCCCATGAGACATTAAGCAAGTCATTCCAAACATCATCAGACAAACCATCAATACTGACATTGGAAATTAATACCAAATTATCCAAAGGCCGACATCCAATTGAGTTTACTGGAAATGAATCGTTGATGGGCTCAGTAACGCATACATCCACATCATCACCAATCCCATCTTCATCAGAATCATCCATGCACCCATCAAGATTACCATCATAACTTCCAGGATTTATCATCGGGCACAAATCATACTGGTCATCAATCCCGTCATTATCACTGTCATCACTACAACCATCTAAGTTAATGTCATACTGTTGTGGATGTTCATTAGGGCACAGATCTTCTGCGTTAGCAATACCATCTCCATCACCATCTTCCCAATTTATTGAATCTCTAACTACGCCCTTTGCCGCAACCGCAAATCCGAGCCGATTGCCGTCAACTCCGACAGTTCCAGGACTATTTCCCGGGGCGATATAATTTGCATGAACCCCAACCTCTATCCACTCAACTCCAACTAAATCTAATTGAGATATTTTGACACCAATGCTGGTTTCATTTGAATTAATAAGCCCATTAACAGCTAATTCAAGGGTAGGTGTGAGGGAAGAATACCCATCATTGTCATAAATTCCTCCAACAGCAGAGTAGCCATTTGACATTTTAACTACTAATTGCAAGTCATCAACCATGAAAGGCTCAGGTTTTGCCGGAAAAGACATAATAATCTCTAAATCTTCATTGCCTTCCGGTACTAGTCGTTTTTCCCAAACATCTCCGGTTTGCAGAAATGGTCCTTCAGCCCCAAAACCATTCCATGGATTATTGCCAATATTTTGACTAGCCCCGCCCTGTAAGCGATTTGATAACCAGTCATCGATGTTTAATTCGCTTCGAAAACTGTCATGAATCCATAAATTCTCACTTGGCGTAAGGTTATCTTGGCCAAGCTTAGTTTCAAACTCTTGAAAATCAATTAATCCAGTTAGGCTCAATGCGCCCCAACCACTGTCATGGTTTCTTGTGAAGTAATCATTCCCCTCAACAACATCAATGGTTGACAGTGCTAACAGCGACCGTATTAACGACCCTGAAGGGATAAAACCATGGCCTAAACCAATCTCTTCCATTGCAATAGAAGACCAATTTGGTGAAATGTCAGACATATTTACTATTTTTACTGGCTCATTAGAACCCATAATCCATCCTTGTTGGACCATTTGTTGAAGAACTCCGGCAAACGAAGCTGCTATTGGCGTAGCCATACTTGTACCACTCGAGGAACGCATGTCGTTGTTAAGAGAATCATCAATGCCATCAGCCTTAGCAGAGTTGATGGAAACACCCGGGGCCACAGCAAAAATTCCAAACGTCTCAGCCTCAGTAGGCCCTATTGAGGAAGACGGCCACAACGTTGGTGATGCAGATTTTGTTGAGGCGCCTACCGCAACAACATTTCTTGCATTTGCCGGTTCGAGTAATTGAGCCCCAGTATTGCCAGGCGCAACAAACGCTAGAGACCACGGGACCTCAAGAGCCCAGAGGTCAAAATCACCCGATCTCGCTGTGTAGGCAGTAGTGTCATCCCCCCATGAATTTGAATGAATTATCCCCCCATTTAGTGAATTTTCCATTAACAAATCGGTTACATTTTCAGGCGGAGACCACCCGTCATCAGAGACAATGTCTTGGAATATTATTTTCGCACCATAGGCCATAGTCGACGCGTTTGTCGGTTTCTCTCCGCCAGTATACGCATAAACATCGTGACAAGCAAGTGAACCAGCTACATGAGTCCCATGTCGATAATCCATGTGCCCAGGAGTATCTCCATCATCAATACTAGAATTGTATAACAAAATCTTCCGGTGGGCAGGCGAAGGGCTGACTACTACATCTTGTCCATTAAATTCAGACCCGATACTACCTATCGCGGTAGCATTTCTAAAACAAGCGTGATCTAAATCCATACCACTATCGGCGACACCAAGAATAACTCCATCCCCATTCAAACCAAATTCCCAGTGCGAGTGAGATGCTGCTTGATTGCTGCCCATATATCCTGCTGCGGCTAGATTGCGTGAATTAGTATCTAAGACCGGCTCTATCCACAAAACTCCTTGGATTGATAAAAATTCAGCAATTGATACATCGGCTGGTAATGTTGTAATGAAATCAAACGGGGCTGCACTGTAACTATTTGGCAGCACTACATCTAACCCAAACGAGGCAAAAGTAGCAGCGATTTGCTGATGGGCACTTACCGGCAATCGTGGCTCTAAGACAATTTTCACCAAACCTCCTTGCACTCCTAATCTCGCACCATCTCCTCGCCATTCGGCTTTGTCAGCAATTCGCAGTTCGAATTCACTGCCTGGCAATATCGCTTTCTCTGACCAAACCAAAACCGAATTTTCTGATAAGACTCTCAGTGGCACTAATCCACGGGTCTCCAAATCCATCCAAGACTCTTGGGTCCAAATATCATCTTCAAGCGTTAAAACAACTTCTAAACCATTTACCTCTAACTCTGGAAGGACAGAACTTGAGGGGCTGGAGATGGCGCTAGCAAGCGGCAATAAAAGCATCATGATTGCAACCATCATCCCCCGCATGAGGTGGGACAGAACCTCAATATTAGTCAATCTCTCGCAACAATTCATCACTTTTTACGCGACGGGAAGTTTAAACCAGCCGTGCAAGTCGCCGACTCGATGAAGGCATATCGAGTATCCGGAATAGCACCATTCGGTAGCGTACGTAACAAGTTTAGTCTTGACCTTCCTGCCGACAGTAAAGCCGATGCAGAGCATATGGCTTACTCGATAATCGGCTCAAGGCACAAGGCCAAGAGACGAGCAATAGACATTCAGTCTGTTGATGAGATTGATCCAAGAACTTCCACAGAACCAAAAATTCTACACGTGTTTAGAGAGCAAATCGCAGCTGCAGGCGGGCCAATCGCCCCTGCTAGTGAAGAAGAGTAATCGACGCATTTTTCTAATCCTGCTCCAGTTGCGAGTTGTATACAATGGTTGATCGAACGGAACTTCAAAACAAAGCTCGCCTAGTAGAAAGCCATCGGCAACACCTAGAAGAGTTGCAGCGACGTATGGACCAGATAGTCAATGTCATAAACGAACATCAAGTCACTGAAGAAGTACTCAGCCGGTTAATTTCCATGGCAGAAGGCGGAGAGTCAAGAGCTCACGTATCCATAGGTGCAGGAGTAACTCTGAATTATCAACACGATGCTAAATCAGCAGGAACTGCAATGGTTGATCTTGGTAGCGGGATTTTTGGTGAGAGAAATTGGCAAGAGGTAATAGATATTCTTGCAAAAAGACGTGCTGAGTTCAATGATTTACAAGAAACACTGCTGAAACAAGCAACCTCAATAGAAGAAAAGCTCGGCCAGTTAGCCAAGGAATTCAATGAGGCAGCTGAAAAACTTCAGGTGACAGAAAACCAACCCCCTCTTCCAGCCCAAACCAACCCCGCTTCCGAGTCTAACAAACCAGCCCCCAAGCAACGTCGCAGAGGCAGCATGTTTGGTAGTGAATTAACATTGGACGACTGAGTTGATTTAATGGGTTTATTCGACAGATTCAAGAAACGATTGTCTGAGGTAGTCGATGAAGTCGATACCGAGGCAATTTCGGCTGAAAGGGGTTCGAACGAAGCCCTAGACGCACTAGAACAAGCCAAATCCACACCTCTCACAGAGGAGGCGACATCAATTCAACAACCAGAAGATGTAAATCCAATAACTGATGACGATGATTGGGAAATTCTAGATGATGAGATCGATGCCAATGCTGCTGTTGATGAGGATGACGACTGGGAAGATTTCGACGACAATGAAGATTTAATCCCGCGCCAACTTTCTAGGAAAGAAAAGAAACGCCAACAAAAAGAACAAAAACGTATTGAAAAGGCAAAAAAAAGTTATGAAAAGGCAATGAAAAAGCGAGGGGCTTCTGAGGTTGCTCGTCCAAAAGGCTCGAAAGTCGACTTGTCTATGATGCGAACTACAACCGGAAGAAAATTGGTAGAAGTTGCTCAAGCACCAAAAGGCTCTACTAAGTCGGCTGAAATAGCAACAGAAGCGGGCTCGACAATCAAGGTAGATCTTGGTGGAGGGGTCGTGGAACAAGGCGGCCGAGTGATTAAACCAAGTGCTGCTTTGGATAATATGTTAGAAGAATTAGAATGGGTCTTACTAGAATCAGATATTTCTAGCGACGCAGTAAACGCAGTAATTAATGCCTTAAAAGACAACTTAATCGGTTCTAGGCTGAGAAAGGGTGCAGATCTATCCAAGGTTGTAGAAGCGGCATTGAAGCGTTCTTTGAAAGGCCTCCTCGCAGCAGGGTATTGGGATTTTGATGCTTCAGTCCAATCTTTTATTGAGGCAGGGGACACTCCAGTAGTAATTATGTTGGTTGGAGTTAACGGTACAGGGAAAACTACCACTGCTGCTAAAATTGCTAAGCGATTACAAAATAATAACCTCACAGTTATCGCCGCTGCCGGTGATACCTTCAGAGCGGGGGCAATCCAGCAGTTAGAGGCACATTGTGATAATTTAGGCATTAGATGTGTATCCACTCAACGCGGCGGCGATACCGCAGCAGTAGCTAGAGATGCCATCGAATCTGCTCAAGCGCGCGGAATCGATGTAGTGCTAGTAGATACAGCAGGGCGAATGCAGAATAAAACCAATTTAATGAACGAACTAAACAAAGTCCGACGCGTCGCAAACCCGCATTTGACCTTATTCGTGGGCGATTCTCTTGCTGGTAATGATGCAGTAGATCAAGCAAGGATGTTTCAAGAGATTATGAAATTTGATGGAGCGGTGCTTACCAAATTAGATACTGATGCCAAAGGCGGTGCCGGATTATCAATTGCGTTTGCTACTGGAAGACCAATAGTTTTTGCCGGAGTTGGCCAAGGCTACGACGATTTGAAGCAATTTGACCCAGATTGGTTATTGAATCAATTATTTGAATGAAGGCTAGGTGATTTGATTATGTCAGAAGTATTTTCCGATGAAGACACAACTAAACTGTTTCAATTAGTCCACATGTTCCAACGCAGTGCGCTATTACACATGGGATACATTCCTGACCAAAACGGCAATAAATATTACGACCTTGCTGAAGCCAAAGAAGCAATTGATTTACTTACTATGCTACAAAACAAAACCAAGGGCAATTTAATTGATCGAGAGACTCAATTATTGCGCAGTGTCATCAGTGAGTTACAATTACAATTTACCAGGGCGCCGACATTACACCGTCAGGCCAAAGATGATGAAGGGCAATCATCAACAATTCGTGAAACTTTTGCTAATCCGCAGGATGGGCCGGTTGAAGAATTATCTTCAGATAATGAGGAAGAATGACCACAATCTTCCGGTTGTTTGATGAGTTAGTTCATGTTCGGTGGGATAGATTGACATGGCGTATGTCTCCAATACCCAAGACGAAGCGGCTCCAACAGTGCTTATTGTTGAGTCAAATCTAATGTCTGTTCAACGACTTACTACCATTTTCAAAATAAAGGATTTCAATATTGAAATATGTGAAGATGGCGACAAAGCAGTCGACGAATACATACGCTTGGATCCTGAGTTGGTGGTAATCTCATTAGATATCCCTTCGCTTGATGGCCATCTAGCAGCACTTGAAATGAGGGAGCACGGCGGTGAAGCAAGAATCATGTTTGTTGCCCCAAGGCGTTTAGCTAAATTAGCAGCCGATGCACAATTTTCCGCTGGAGCAGTAGCGTGGTTGCAAAAACCGATTACCTCCACAGTTCTTGATGAGCAATGGGATACCATACTCGGTCCAATTCCCGATGCCCCAGGGTTAGAAGATTTAGATGAATTATATCCAATAGATCGAATAAAACCCGAACAAGATGATGGCCCACTACCTCTTCCAGCCCTACCAGGCATGCCTCTTCCAGCATTACCTATGCCCGAAGCAACAATTTCTCTTCCACCCCTTGAGGCCGAGCCCAGTATCTTGATTGCTCAACCGGCAGAGAAGCCTAGTGCAATGAAATATATTGTACTATTTTTGATTCTAATCGCTGGTGGAGTTGGCTATTATGCTTATTCAAATAATTTGATTTGAATTACTCGGCACGGCGACTAACGTAGCATTTTCAGTTACTGTTGTGCCTAATGGTGCAGATACAACTTGGATTACTTTAACACCAGAATCAGTTAGTAACCCGTCATCACAGTTTTCAAGACGCTCGTTGAGCAATCTACCCTTGTTCCATGAATTATACAACAACCAAGCAGGCAGCGACAGACAAACCAAGGCGATGAACCAAAGAAACGCAGTTAACAAAACATTCACCTTTCTAGTAGTGCCTTCCATGATGCTTCAGCGTACTGTTTAGCCATAGCAGCGGGATTGTTTGACCGATGTATCCCCGATCCTACAATAATACAATCAGAACCAGCAAGCACTGCTTCACGAGGGCCGCCATACCGTTGGCCCATTTCACCGTCGCCAACAACTAGGTTCACTCCAGGAGTCCAAATCATCTTACCTTCTCCAACTTTTGCGCGCAATTTCGCTAATTCCTTAGGTCTAGAACCGTTGCCGATGAACCCCAGAACTCCTTCACTAGCCACGCCTTTGCCGACTACAGAATCACAGTAATTCTCGGTGAGTAAGTTACCGCGACTAGACATTTGCGCAAGTAGTAAAACGCCCCCTTCTCGACCAACATCTTGCCAGGCTGCCTGTAGGCCATCGACAATATCCGGGCCTGAAATTAAGTGCGCAGTAACGATATTTGACCATGAACGAATGTCGTATATTCCAGCCATTTGTGAACGGCTAATCTTACCAATATCGGCAAATTTACGGTCTTCAAAAATCAGCAAATTGTACTGCTTAGCGGCAGCACAGAATTTAGACCACTCACCAGCCGACCAATCATCTATCAAGTCAACATGCGTTTTGAGAGCGGCAATATGCGGGCCAACTTGCTCGAGCAGTTCAAACAGGCCAGACATGGTGTTTCTATCCGCTGCTAAACAAACCAAACTTTGTTTTTCACAGGCAACAGTCATGTATCGTTTAGCCATGGCAAGAGTACTTTCACGCCAACGATTACCCCACACATCTTCCGGTTGCATATTACCATCCAAACAGTCACCTAACTCATAACTTGCGGACAATTGAATTGAATTATCATCATCAAGTTATTGAAAGGGAACCATAACCGGTGACCATGCGTCAGGCTGTGTTAATGGCTCTAATCTGCTTGATGCTACCGCTGTCAGGCTGTTTTTCACCAAGCAACGACTCAGCAGAAAGTGGCATGGAGTCTATTTATCCTGATATTTATGACCGACACGAATTACAGTGGGATTGGGATGGTAGTTATGCTATGGTATTGGAGCCTGGGCCCCACGAATCTCTTGATGTTCAAGAGGCAACAATCACCGTTGATACCACTGGTACTTGGGTTGGTGGGCCAAATAGCGCAGATGTACACTTGTCATATTGGCTACCGTCTAATACAGCAGCAGGCGAAAAAGTTCCAGTTATTGCCGTAGTCTCTCCTTACTTCTCTTATGGTCAGCCAGGCGACGAATCTAATCCAACAAATATTGTCGCGGCTGGACGAGGGGAATTTATTTATGACAATTTTATCCCCCACGGATATGCTTTAGCACAAGTAGCGGTATTTGCTACAGAAGAGAGCAGCGGTTGCTTTGACTACCGTGGCGACGGTGAAGGGTTAGGAATACATTCTGCAGTCGAATGGCTTGGCACACAAAATTGGAGTAATGGCAACGTCGCAATTTATGGCAAGTCATACGAAGGCGCAACTGCCTGGGAGGCAGCAGCCCAAGGTAGTGAACATCTAAAGACGATAGTGCCCATTTCAGGCACTACAGCCCTTGGCCCGCTGTTATACAAAAACGGTAGCGCCGAAGCCCGTTCACAAATAATGCACTCAAATTACGGCAGCAGTATTCTAGATTATGATGATGACGATTTAGATAACATGTGTGCTGACGTTGTCGAAGGTTTTCTCGCCGGCCCCACCAGATATGGATTAGGAGAAATGGACCCTTACATGGATAATTACTACGATGAAAGAAGTCACATTGACAAGGCATTGGGCAAATACAATGGCAGTATTTATTGGGTTCAAGGGATGCAAGATTGGAACGTCGATCCACACCAAGTATTTGGCGGACCCCCAGGCACTAATTGGTATCAAGCGTACATTGACGCGGGTTACGAAGTTGCCGGAATGTTAGGTCAGTGGGAACATAATTACCCCGACCAGTGGAGTAAACATAATGCCCAAGATTCGGGATATGGCGGTGAAGCGATTCACAACATGACTCGTTGGGATTGGGGCCAAGATTTGTTTGAATGGATGGAGTATTATCTCAAAGACATCGGCCCTAAACCTAGCCTCCATGCCCAGATACAGCGCAATGACGGTGAGTGGCGAATCGAAGAGACATGGCCGCCACAAGATGCAACGCCTCATGAAATCGTACTTTCATCGTGCCAATCTTCAGGTACATGGGTAGGGACAGGTGCGCTGGTTGTCGGCGGGGATAGTAGCCTTGTGGTAGAATGCTCACCTATCGACATGGAAAACGACAGCCACATTGCAGGATTAGCAACCATCCATCTTTCAGTAGTTCCAAACTTTGACGGCGGCCAAGTATTTGTTGAAATGCAGGATAGCGAGACCGGCCTAAGGCTCGGCCACGCAACAATGGACGTAAGATATCACGCTGGAGGCTATGAGGCACAAACAGTAACTCCGGGCGAAGTGTTAGTTATGCTCATGGAATTTCAAGCAATAGATGCTATTCTGCCCGCAGGGCATGGAATAACCTACGTCATGACCGAAACCGGCGAAGACTATCTTCAACCGGCATGCACCCCTGCTTGCTTCATGCATGTATTGCCTTCACTATCTACTGCAGAACTGCCGCTGATAGACAGAGACCCGAGCGACGCCCTAATCACCCCTCAAGGCGAAGGTGCAGCTAACAATCAATAATCAGCCAATACTGTTCAGGCGCAAAGCATGGACAAGATCCATTCTAGTCACCAAACCCGCTAGAATATCTCCCTCTACCACCAGTAACACTTCTACTTCAGTAAGCCTTCTTCGCGCCTCAATTACCGATAAACCAATGTCCACGATAGTAGGTTCAGGGTGCATTACTTGTCCGACTAAACCATTCCTATGAGCGCCTTTTTGCAAGATACTTTCTTCGGAAACAATACCCAAAATTTCCCCATCTTCCGACAAAACCGGCAGTTGGCTAATTCCGTCTTTGACCATATTATCGATTGCAGTTTGAATTGTATCATTGAATTTTAAGGCCGCGACATCAGTGACCATCACATCCCGAACTGTATGCAATTTTTCTGGGCTCTCAAATCTTGATAACGCTTCAACAAGCTTACGCAACGTCGATGAGCGAGGATCAACCGCTTCATTTTCTACTTTAGCAATTATCGATTGGGCAACACCACTTAATTCTGCAAGCCTCGCTTGAGTCATAGATAGGGACTTACGCCATCTACGTATGTGGTTCCCAGTTGGGACTTCCATCACTTCAACCTCGAAACAATCTTGTTGAATGATTCGCTCAATGCGATAATTTCACTTTTGAGGTCCCTGCCCGGTATAGCAGGTAATGCAATAGTTCGACCATCTTCTAAGATTTGGTTAACCGTACTTAGCACCATGCCACCACTCATCATCCATAATTGAATAAACGAGCGCATTTCTGGTGTGTTCTCGATAGTCATCACATTATCATCCATGACTAAACCATTCCAAGAGAGAGCATAGATGTTTGCTCGCTAAGCAAAGCATTGTTCAAACTACCAAATTTCCAGCATTGTTCAAACGCACAAATCCCCAACTTTCCGCGCGCAATTGAATATATGCAAAGCAAAAATCCAACTTAAAATAAAGCATATGAATAGTTTAAATGACTATTGTTGACAATAACACGCAAAGAAGAGCCAATTAAATGAGCGTATGGTTAATATACCGTCCATTATACGAACGAATCGATACCTATGATGGATAAAGCAAAGTTAGAGTATATTTGGCTAGATGGATATGAACCAACCCAGAACATGCGCAGTAAAACGATGGTGCGCAGTGATTTTGGCGGAACAGTGGAAGAATGTCCAATATGGATGTTTGACGGATCTTCTACTCGCCAAGCAGATGGTGGAGATTCAGATTGTTTACTTAAGCCAGTGGCAATTTTCCCAGACCCTCAAAGAGTAAATGGCTATCTTGTTATGTGTGAAGTCACGAATCCTGATGGAACACCACACCCATCTAACGGCCGAGCAACAATCGATGACGATGATAATGACTTTTGGTT
>CAXHFO010000007.1:0-21616 GCA_964015895.1 uncultured Candidatus Poseidoniales archaeon | reverse complement strand
GGATTGGATAAGCCCCTATCTGCCGGCCAAAGGTAATTCCTGCTTTACCACGGCAACCTTCGTCAGTGTGCTCATGACCTAAGTGTGCCGGCAGTCTTGTTCGACCGCCATGTGATTCCCAATGAACAGAGCGTAATATTTGGCCCAATGGAAATAACTGTTCTAGTAACGGTTTGTCGATTTCATTGCGGACTTGTTGTTTGAAATCATTGAATTCTTGTTGTGGTATTTCTTGGAAGCCTTCCCCTTCAACTTGCCTTATGTTGATTCTTCTAAGGAGTAATTTTTCGCTTCGTAACTCTTGTAATAAGGCGAAGTTTTTGTGATAAGTTTGTTTTGTTTCCCCCTTTAATCCTGCAATAAAATTTAGCCCGGGCAATAACTTTGGTAAACCTCTAGAACCACGTGTTGCACCATATTTATTGATTAACTGAATTGCGGTTTTTAATTGAGTGGAATCACAGTTTAGCCAATTTGCTTCATGCACTGCGGTATCAGCTGATTCAAGACCAAACGACAATACAGCACCATCAGATAATGTCTCAACCAAGGTTTTAGTTATCTCTTCACAAGGTTCTAGGTTCTCGGCAATAATAGAGGGGTTTCCATTATCTGTATGGAGAATTTCTAAGCGTTCATCATTGCGCAAGCCATGCAATAGTTTGGCTATTGGCTCAGGATTAGGAACTGGATATTCTAGTTCCTTTACTCCTTCAGCCATGTAGGTGTAGGTGTCAGTCATGCCGCCTAATCTAACGTGTTTTACTCCAAGGTCGTGAGCTAGTTTCACTTCCTGAATAATATCTTCAGGACTACGCCAAATAGGTACGCCTTTTTTCGGCTCGATACAGAATTTACAACCTCGTTTGTATCGAACGCAGCCTTGGTAGACTTCTACCTCATAGGTCAGTGGTCCGGGATTGCTTTCATTCCCTAAGTCAGGGTGGAATCTAACCGCCTTACTCTGTGCACCTAAATGCGCCCATTTAGTCCACTGTTCTGCATCTCTGCGCATGTGTTTCCAAGTGCCATTGTTAAGATAATAATCTAGGGTTGCATCGGTGTCCCTGAGTGCTAAAAACAAATTTTTGCGCAGTGGGTTCCAACCTTGTTGCCGCCATCCTCTGATTGCCCAACCGCCAAGGATTGCCGGTATTTCACTGGGTAAAGCGCGAACAACGTCTTTCATTTCTCGAACTGAAATGGGGGTGCCGCGTAGGTACTTTCCAGGAACCACCGCTCCGGCAATGCAAGCAAAACCATCCAAACTAGCCATCAATTCAGTTATACCAGATTCACCTTGTTCTCTAACAAATTCCCGCCATTGATCTATAGTCATATACTGGTACTGGATATTATGCTGCTCTAATACTCCGCACAGATAACGGATGTGGAACCCAACATACGGGGGAACGCCGAAAGCCGCTGGTTCATCTTCATAACCATCGAGAACTAACCATTTTGGTGATTGGTGCTCGACCATGAGCCATCCTTGAAGTTCAACACTTCAATCCTTCTTGCTACGCGGTCTAGGCTTACGCTTTTTTCCGTCTTCTTCTTCCTCACGCATAGCGCGTAATTCTCGGGAAGTCTTACCAGAATTATTGCCACCTTTCTTGTCGCCGCCTTTCTTTTGAGATAAGTCGACTCTTATTTTACGTCCAAGTACTTCGGTACCATTCAATTGCTTGATAATTTCATCACCCTTGTCCATCTCTTTGACGGTGATAAAGGCAAATCCTTTCGGTCTGCCACCGTTATCGGAAATTATGTTGACATCGACGACAGTTGCATGTTCTTTGAATAAATTTTTCAGCGTATTATCGTCAGCCTTGAAAGGTAGATTTCCAACATAGAACTTCAATCCAGCCGGTTCTTTGCGCTTTTCTCGCTTACCTTTCTTGTTGTCGCTATCTGCGTCTCGAACGCCAATTCGGCGTCCGTTAATTCTGTGCCCATCCAATTCTTTGGCGGCTGCATCAGCAGTAGCTTTGTCGCCGAAGGTGACAAAGCCGAAGCCACGGTTAGCACCACCATCATCAGTTGGAACGAAACAATCACTCATTTCACCAAATTTAGAGAATAGATCACGTAATTCATCCGTACCAATTTCACGGGGTAGGCCGCCGACAAATAATTTGCAGCCGGGCTTGGCTTTTTCACGTCTACCTCCGCCACCAGATTGTTGTCCTTCGAAGCGGAAGTACTCTCGATCTCGACCATCTTCACGGAAATCTTCGGCGATGAAGGTCGCTCTGCCAGATGGTCCTTTAGCGAACAAACTCTCTGCCTCACTACCCCATCTTTTACCTGAATTGTTTAACGCACTAGCACCTTGATCTAATTTGGCAAATCCTGCTGAGAAATTATCAGCCAATGCTCGGAAAGAACGGTAATTGCAACTTTTACAATTGACATTCCAATCGCCTTGAAGGTCAGCAACCAATGTATCACCACATGATGGGCAAATAGCGTGTAATACGCCACAATCATTGCGTTCACGGAAATCTATTCTCACTACAGGTGATACTTCCTTAATCAGCGCACGACAAACATCTCGACGCCTTACTGCATCAGCGGTTTGGTGCATGTATCTGTCAACCAGACCGGTCACATGGAAATGCCCGTACAGGTGTTCTGGTAGTAGACTGCCGGGCTTACCTTCAATACATAGAATCATGGCTTCACCATTTTTCTCATTGAGTTTTTCGACTCGACATATTACTGTGTCACCAACTTCTGGAATGCAGACTTGCTTTGCAGCAGTAACTGTAGCAATCCCATCAGTGATAATGAAATTACCAACAGCAGTCGCTAGGATACGTCCATCAACTTCGATAGTTCCTTCACCAGCCTCACAATCAGAGGTGGTTGATACTTGCATTCCCGGGGTGACGAGGCTCGCCGTCATTTTCATCATTCCTAAGCAATTGTGGCCCGGTATAGGTCGCACAACCTTCGCTTGTGTTGACGGGCGAGTTTATCCCTTTTCAATCCATCATACGAATTTGCAAGTGTTATTCATCCTCATCTACGATTTTAGCGTCGCCAGGAAGATGGAATCTCCAGCATTTAACTTGGGTTTCCCCCATTTTGCGACTTTGATGAGAATACTTTGGGGGTAATCGGAAATTACTTTCAAACACGATTTCCCAATCATAGCCATGAGCTTTTGCGATCCCTTTGAGGTGGCTGGCTTGATGAGAATGGAGTACATACATTGATTTGGGCTGTAAACTAAAACCATATTCAAGCAATGGGCGGTCGGCTCTTGAACTTTGAAATCCCCAAGGTGGGTTCATAATTACCATATCAACATCGAAATACTCAGGTACTTGATCTTGGCCAATCATACACCTAACCGTTTCAATGGAGCAGTTGTGTTTATCAATTACTTTATCGGCATTTGCCCGAGCTACAGATAATACTTCATGGTCTGCTTCAATCAATACCACATTACTTGCACCAATCATTGCACAGCCAAGGCCAAGTACGCCATTTCCAGCACCGACATCAATCACAGTTTTACCTTCAAGGAAATCTAACTGGTCAATTGCTAAGACAAAGAAAGAAGCCAAATCACCTTCTGTTGAGTATTGTTCTAACTCGACAGAATGTTGAGGATGTTGTTGTAATTTGGACAACTCGATGGCCAAATGTTTGGGCCGCAACGAAAATCACCAACCTGGGGGTCGGTAATTTTGGTTTTGTTGATTGTTGAGGCGGGCTGCTGCTTCGGCTTGTTGGCGCATTGCTTCTAAGCGGGCATAAGCATCGTTTTGCTGGTTAGTCTGTTGTTGCATTTGCATTCTAAGCAAACGTATTTGTTCAGCCTCTGCCCTTAGCCTAGCCAACAATTGTTCACTTGGTTGGCCAGTTCCGCAAAACCGGCAAAATCTGACACCATCATGATGTTGATTGCCGCAATTGATACAGAAGCCCATGCCTTTCCCTCTTTCCCGTCATATTTTAGTCAATCGTTTTACTGTACTGCAGTTAGTTGCAGAAATACTGGCCAAGTTTCGAATCCAATTGCCATTGCACGTTCGCTAATATCTTCCCATCTTGAATCATCCATCATGTCAGAAGGCTCCACTCCTGCTTCCATCAGTTCGGTTACCAATGCACGGAATTCAATCTCGACGTCAGACATTTCAATTTCTGGTTCAGCCTCAATAATTTCCGGAATTTTGACGTTTTCAACCGGACTTTGAGGGGGGCCAGGAGATTCATCAAATAGTTCAGCTGGTTCAACTGCTGTCTCAGGTTTTACTTGGGCAAAGGGTAATTCTACATTGATTACTTGTTCTGCATCATTGGCCATTTCTTCCAACATCTGGTCTGAAAAATTGTCCATCACAGCATCTAATGTTGCTTCATCTTGAGATATAACTTGTGGCGGAAGGGCTTCAACAGGTGTTGCTTGCTGGATAATTTTAGTTTTCTTTTCAAGGCGCCCAACACCTAGAACCTCTGCTTGTTGTCTAGCCAACTCCGCAGCTTGTCGCCTTGGCAATGAAACAAAGCATTTGCCCGGAATAGACTTTGGCGGAAATGGCAGATAATATCGTTCTAGTGCATCGATGTCTGGATGTCTAAAGCATAACATACTAATCGGTTCAAAACCACGCTGTGCTGGAACCCCCATTGAGAACGGTACAGGAACTACATCGATGGTGCTTCTGAGCCATTTTTCTTGCGACATTAATTGCTGCATCCAAGGGCCAAGATCGGAACTAGCGATGTCAACGAATTGGTAAGAAGCAGCGCGAGGATCAAAATTCTGTTCTTCGAGCAGTTTAACCTCATCTCGAGGGCGATGAAAAACAGTCATTACCGGCTGGCCATGTTCAATCATGTCGCCATGAAGTTCCATGATTTTTCGGTGTTTGCGGGGGAACATCAGTAAAACAAGCAGCCGAGCAGCCTTTTCGTCCCAAATCTCATCCCAGCGTGATTCAGCCTCAACATATAGTTGGCCAATGGTCATGTCTGGTATCAATGCAGTGATTCCCATAGCGCACCGTGTTAATGGAGTAGGAACAATACTTTAGGCATACCGTTTTCTAGTCAAGATTTTTCTGTCAGTAAAAATTCAGCTAAATATACCAACCCGCCAGCAGCACCACGTATCGTATTGTGTGAATAGGCGTGGAATGAAACCGTATCACCTTCTACCCATAAATCCCCAACAACAATTGCCATGCCTGTCTTCAAATCATTAGAGGGACTTGGTTTTGCTGAGAGGTTTTCCCCATCGCTCCATAAGTGATTATCAGGATTTACTCGGTCAACTAAATGAATCGCTTGTCTGGGCTTGCTTGGTAGTTCATAGCCAATGTCTAAGGCTTGTAATTGGTCGATTATATCTGTTAATTCGACTGGGTTTTGAGTTTTGAGTGTGACAAATACTTGATGGCCATCGCGACGTGCAATTCGTTCGCACTTGATATCGAGAGATAATTTAGCTGGAGTTACTAATTGGTTTTCCATACTGCCCAGGACATAGAGTAATTCAGCAGAAGTCTTGTCAGCTTCTCCATCGATGTTGGGATTGACATTTCCTGATAGTGCTTGCTGGTCGAATAATAATTGCCAACCAGCACCCGAGAGAGCTTGTTCACTACGCATTTTAACCGAAACAATACTCGATAATTTAGCAATGGCAGCAACTGGGAGCGCAAGTGGAATCAATGTGCAATTTGTTGCACAATAATGCTTACTAGAGTAATTATGGTGAGGATTTATTTCAGGTATTATCATTGGTACATTCGGCTTTCTTCGATAAGCGCTTGAGTTGGAAAATACTGTGATTCCCGCATCAACAAGGACCTGTTCTACAGATTTAGCAACCGAGGACGGGATGCCAGAAAAGGCAATCTCAACACCTACTGATTGACAATGTTGAGTTAAGTTTGGGTCATTAGCATCAACGACAAGCAGTTCGGGTAAATCCGGTCTAATCTCGTCTAATCGCCACGGAATCGAGGATAGTTGTTTGTCTGCCGATGAAGGGCTGCCAGCAACCGCAACAATCTCGAACATAGGATGATTAGCAAGCCGTTGCTGTAGCCTTTGTCCGACTAATCCGCCGGCACCCAACACCAAGCACTTGCGACGGGTCATGTCTCCTCCTTCTAGTCATCAAATTTGAGCCCTTGCTTAGTTCATGTCGAGATTGCCTTTCCCTGTTACAACTTCAATAGGGTCGCCAAAGATTCGACGAATAAGCAATTTTTTGAAAATAGCCCAACCATCCACTACTGACCCTAATTTTGCTTCGCCGAGCCTTGCCCGGTAAGTAATCGGAATTGCTCCGAGAATCAATTCCTCTTTAACGCATGATGCAAACATTTCAGCCTCTATTTCAAAACGCATTGAATTTAATTTCAATGATGCGATGGCTTTTTTTGAAAATGCCCAGTAACCTGTGCAAAGGTCATTAGCGGGTACGCCATACAATCCAGAAGCGATCCAAGTTAGCATGTGATTGCCAAAATAATTCAATTTAGTCATTGCATTTGGTTCAATATGGCCCTTAAGACGGTCTCCAATGACAACATCATTTGAGTCAAGTAAGGCGAGTAGATTGGTAATTTCACCAGCATCGTAGGTTCCATCTGCATCCAGCATCACCAAGGCATCGTGCTTAGATGAGAGGAATTTAGTGAAACCTGTACGCATTGCAGCGCCCTTTCCACTCCCAGCTTGTTTGACCACTTCACACCCATGCTGTTTTGCAATTGCAATAGTTTCATCCTCACTTCCTCCGTCAATAACCCAGATGTTGATGTTCCAACCCATGTGGGCTAATTTTTTGGTTGGTATTTCGGGCAGCACATTACGTAGCCCCTGCTCCTCATCTAAAGTAGGGAGCATAACTACAAGACTCTTCATCAGTCTTGACACCGCCAACTTAGTTTTGATGCCTTCGTCGCTTTTAGGTGTTAAATGTCTATTTCTATCCAATGAACTCTAATTCCAGTTACATCAAATACTCTATCACCACGTCCAGACAGGCCAGTTGGATTAATCCATGAACTTGATTCAGTATCGCTGTCCCATTCTATTTGCACAGTCAATTGATTTGTTGTTTGATTAATCATGAAACATTCACTATGCCATCCAGATTTGGAGGCATCAATGATGTTGCTATTCGACGGCAAATCCAATGAAAAAGAGTCTATATTGCCAATCGACTCAAAAAATAAGCAAGCATTAGAATTGATAAAAGCGGTCCTAGGCAAATCAAATGATATGGAAGTATCTGAACCCTCTTCAATAAATGCTCGATAATCTGGGTTCATATTGGTAATTGTGTTGAAACGATGATTGCGCCAAGGATCTACTCGCATTTCACACCCCTCCTGGCAAGACTCATCGATTACCGGGGCAAGCATCGCTTGCTTGGAATCTCCTGCAAGATTAAATTGCCATAATCTACTGCCATCCGCTTCTTCTAGTACGCTCCAATATCTTGACTGGGCTAATTTCCAACCAATTGTGCCGATTGGTGAACTTATTGCATAATCAATTCCTAATTGCTGGATTTTAGTGATGTTGTCATGTAAAATGCCCGAGGTAGCCAGAGGATGAATTGTTGACTCTACATTAACTAAACCTAGTGTTGGTATGCTGGTTGTAGCAATATTGGCCGGAGTGTCATAGAAATGCCCCCAATGATTATTTTCAGTGTAAATTATGCTGCCACTGGGTAATTTTTCTAAGTATTCTCGCAGAGTTATATCTCCACTCGTTATTGGCCTTAATTCCTCGTGGTCTGAGATTTGAAACACTACTGTATTGGCTAAAAGTATTCCAACTAGTACTGATGCACTGAGTACTTTTGCTAACTTCTCTTTGATGGTTGGGTCCCAGCCAATAGATAGTAATCCAACTTCTTCATCTAAACTGGTCAACATTGTTGATGGGCTAATCCATAGCGCAACTAGTGCGGCAAGTGGTACATGAAAAGCGTGCAGCCCCATAGAATACAAGGTATATGATAACAGAGAGAGTACTGGAATACTTTGCAATCCTTCAATTATATGTATTGAACTTAGCACCCACAACATGGCAGTGCACAAAATAAGTAATCGGCCTTCAACAGTCCGGCGTAATTTAAATCCGGCAATGGCGGCAAAGGCTAGTAATAACCCGTTATAGGTGAGTAATGGTTTGCCTCCTTGCCATCCGTATTCGGCAAAAACAGCCTCATTCAGCATCCTTGGCGCCAATAACACAATCGAAATAGCTACTGAGATAGTCAATAATATTGAACAAGCAAACAATAACCTCTGGACGTTTTCGGCATACTCTGGTCTTAAGCTGAGGCCAATAATTATGTGTGCGGCCATTAAAATCCCGAGATATATTGCTCCTGTGGGGTGAATAAGTGCAACACAAGAAACAGCAATGATAAATCCTCTAGTGTGATGCGTTCCGCGGTTTGAAGATGGTCTAAGTAACACCAATAGGCCAACTACTAGCCCTAACTGGCTGGCTATTGTTGGAAATCCGGAATCATAAGTCTTGGCAAACAGGCCAAAACCAAGCGCTACAGCAATGAAGAACTGTCCTCCAGAACCATGATGATCCATTGCTCCAGCAAGACCTAAAATCAATATCGCCAGTGTATAATGCCCCAAGTGGAATACAGCAGTACCTGAATCAATTCCAACCGTTTCTTGAAGCCATCCAGCCAATGCTGGAAAAGCCGGAGGATAAGTCCAAAATCCTTCATTTGTCCCTGTCAATAACAAATTCCCATTTTCGGCAATTTGTCCTGCTAGTACTGCAAAACCAATCCAATCTACGCCAAAGGGCAATTCTTGGATTAATGGTAGCATAGCTATACTAAGTACTAAGATTCCACCAATTATGTAATTATGATTTGTCCGATGGGATTGAAACCATTGCTGCGTGTTAACTTCATCGGTAATTTCTTGGTCATCGTTAGGTAAAATTCCCCCGTGCATAGCTGCTTCAAGTTTTTGCCATTTTGTCAAACCCATATCAACATTCACTCGTCTTTTGAGGTGAGCAATTGCTAGGGTATTCAACAGTAAAATACCTGCTGAAGCAAGTTCCCAAGTCCATAGTCCTGATAGTAAAATAATCCCACAGGTGCCGTATATTAGCAGCAACCCTAAGGCTGGGCTTAGCAGTGATTTTCGGAGATTATCTGCGGTGCCGTCTAGCACTTTACACAGTGCGTATCCCGGAGTGATACTGATTGCCAACAGGACGCAGTAGGCAACAAGCATAAATTGTCCTAAGACAACTAGGTCTTGACTTTTCGGCCAAGAATCAAAAATATCCACCCGTTAGCATAGTTATGGTCGGAAGTGAATCGGTGTTTCATCCAGTAGTTTTGCTACCCGATGAATATTGGGTGTTTGATTTTACTAAAGGCCCTAATTCCAACTGGCAATGCCCATTTGATTATCAAATTGGCCGTTATGATGAATTCAGGCCAGGCATGTATACTACTGACTTATTTGCAGGTGAACGTGATTTACATGTTGGATTAGATATTGGCGCGCCAGTACATACCAATGTTTACGCGTTTGCCGACGGTGTAGTGTACAGCCTTGGCACAAATCCCGAAGCCGGATCATACGGGCCAACTATCATCACTCAGCATGAACTAAGATTGCCGAGGTCTGTTGATTCAATGGAACTGAATCCAGTAAGAAAATTCTGGGTTTTACACGGCCATTTGTCCACAGAATCACTGACAATGGTGAAGGTTGGCAGCGTAGTGAGAAAAGGTGATTTAATCGCCACAATTGGTAACGAAAAAGAGAATGGAGGTTGGCCGCCCCATCTTCACTTACAGATCTCTTATGAACAACCTGTTAACAATGATCTTCCAGGGGTAGTTAAGCTAGCAGATAGGGACGCATCACTCAAAATTTATCCAGACCCGAGGTTAATTATCGGGCCAGTGTATTAGGCGAGCAATATCAATTTTGTTGGGCAGCTAAGAACTTCTTGAGAGAGATTATCGGGCCAATTGATGAGGGGTCTTTCCCATGGACTAATCCTAGCGCAATACTCAACCAATCCATGACTATGCAGAGATGTAATAGCGCTTCCAGTAAAGTTTCACCCTCGCCGTGAATTCGCCAAGCCATATCGCTTGGAGTGTGGGCTATCATCCACTCTAGTCGCTTAAGAACTCTTGAATGCATGCCATTCCAAGTTAGGAATAGAATCACATTTTCACCGACATTAAAATCTGCATCATCACCAACTCCGCCCCAAGCCACACTTTCGTTGTGGTTCATCTCAGGATAGACTCCAATTCGGGCAAATCGTGCCGAGTTTTCATTCAATTGATTTTTGAATCTAATCAAGGCGGGATTAAGTTCAGACGGGCCAAGTAAGGCTATTGGTTGGGTTTCCATATATGCTATTAATTCTAATAAGTCAGATTCTTGATTATTGATGAAATCATATTCTTCAACCACTGCTTGGAGGCGAGTTAACATGGCTTGGTCATCATTATCGCTAGGTATTATCCCTAAGCATCTAAACAAGGCAAGTTGTCGAGCAAATATGTGGCCGAATGCAGATCGTGGCGGCTGTCCGCCAATCGATGGAATAAGGTAGCAGTTGTAATGTAATTCAGCAAGCCCAGATAGTATCCCACCGGTTGAGATAACGATTACTGTAGCACCTAACTTCAGGGCAATTTCAGTCGCCTCAATCGCTTCCTCTGTATTACCGCTATGAGATGTTGCAATGACCAACCATTGTTCATCCCACCATGCAGGGATAACGTAATCACGTTGAACGACAACCGGAATAGAGCCTTTCAAATCACAGATGGTAGATAAGAAGTCTCCTCCTGCCGCAGAACCGCCCATTCCTAAAGCAAGTACTCCTTGCCATTGTCCATTACTAATTTCTTCAATCCAGGGGTAGCGATCAATATTTACTGCGTTTAATCCCTTTCTAATATCCTCAACAAATGAGCGGGTAAAACCAATCATATCTTCGCTATCAAGGGTTGATGCGATTTGATTAATGTCAAAGTCCGCCATTAAACGATGCTAGACATTCTAGTTTTTACTCTATGCTATCATTTTCATCAATAGCCATGTGATGTAGTGCAATCCATTCACCTTCAATACGGGCAATTCGGATTGATTGTCGGCCATTATGATCCCATGGTAACTTAACTGAAGCCATCACCCAGGTATTTGGGTCAAGAAATTCCCCCACAGAAGCATCCTGATTGATTAAATCCACAACTAGATGTTCAGCCATTTGAGATACTACTTGAGCCGATTCTAAGTCGCGCCATGAAGCACCAGTTCTCTCTTGGCGGTCTACTCGCTCAACGATAGCCCCGTCTTTGGTCCAAGATGCTGGCCTCCAGAAGTTGTCCCGCCACCTAATGACATCGCCTAAATCATAGCCAGGTTTCCGATAAAGTAGAGTAAGTCTTGTTACATCGACACCGTCTTTTCGACCAACAGTAGAATTCGTTTCTACAACTTGTCCACCATGTTCCTTTGTCAAATGCCGACCCCACGCTCTGGCTAATCCTTTACTACCCATTACCACATCATAGCCACCGGTCACTGGGCCTTCACTGGTGATGAAAAACATTGGATCATCTGAAAGCATTTCCATTACATTATTGAGTGTGTCTCGCAAGTTATTGTATTCTGTTTCACTAAGTTTTCTACCGCTTGAACGTAATTGAACAGTCGCTTCGTAATAATTACCTGCTCTTCTTGTACATGTCAAACAAACCCCGTTGGCCATTCTAGCACGCATGGTGTGCTCTTCTTGAAACAACAATGAATCTATTATACCTTCTAACTGTAAATATATCATAGTGTGTCGATCTGAAATTGTTCTTGTCTCTACGCCAATAGCGATATCTTCAGCGTCAGCATGAAATTTTAGATTTCGTTGTATCAACTCATCCCATACTTTTTCTTCGCTAAGATGGACCCACTTGCCTTGAATCTCAACAATACCACACCTTGCACACCTAACCCAGGGGACATTTTGCGGCACCTCTGCCAATTTAATTCGCTTTCTCAAGCATGATTCGCACATTCGTTCGCCAAATAATGGGGGCGGTGAACCACAGACTAGACAAAATTCTGCGCCCAACTCTGACATCTCTTCACCAATCGGTCGTACAATCTTCTAGGCTTCAACCTGTGGCAGGATTATTCTGTAGTATTGTCATTTACCACTGCAATAGAATCTGCTTCGGCTTGTTTAATGTTCAAACTCTCTTCTATAGCAATTATTCGAAGTTCCAACTTTCTACTTCGTGAAATAGTGGTCCAAGTCCAAATAGCCAACCCTAGAATCATCCCCAAGTAGGCAATTGAGAGGTATGTTTTATCTTCCATTTACTCACCATCCAGTTCTTTCTGTAAGCGGTCGATACGTTGCTCAAATTTAGTTATCTCTATGGATGTCATGATATGACCAATAATTAAGATAGTAAATGACAATGCACCAATCATTAAAACCAATGCCATATCTCCCGAAATTGAACTATTTTCATCTCCAGCAATAACTGGGCCTGGGTGGCGAATAATCCAAATTCTAGTGGCAATATAGGTGATTGGAACCAAGACAAAACCATACAAGCCAAAGGTTGAGAAGGTGTCCCGACTTTCCACTCCATCAGGTTGACTCTGTCTTCCAAGTACAAGGAATAGTGCAAGTAAGGTTAGCAGACCAAAGGTATTGAGTCGGAAATCCTCCCAATCCCACGGAGTGCCCCATTCTGCAGCACCCCAAACACAACCAGACCACACGGCCATTAACCCGCATGCAAGACCCGCTTCCGACCCAGCTATGTGTAATTTCCATCCCAGTGGACTTCGTTTGAAAAACCACATTGCAGAGCCAACAAATAATACTCCAAAAGCGATGAATGCTGCCCATGCGGCAGGAACATGCCAGTAGAATATTCGTTGGGCTTCTGGTGATTGAAAGGCATTGATATCTACACTTGGTGCCCAATTAAATGCTAGGTAAAGCGTCAGCATCAAGCCAGAAAATCCGGCTAATAGACACATATCACCGGATTTAACTCGCATGATTACTCCTCATTGGACCCCTTATTGAACTTGAAGGTCATAATTTTGCGCAATAGTCAACGATGATGCCCCACGGTAGAATAAGAATTGGCGTCAATAAGCGAATAAAAACAGCATTGGTTCGAGCAAGTCTGATAGTACTTAATTGTAAAAATCTGACACAGGCTGTGGTGGCAAAGGCAATTAACCCACCAATAATTATAATTCGATAATCCACAGACTGAATAAATATTTGACTAGAAATCCCAGTAAGGATTATACCACTGATGAATGATTCAACGTATGAATTTGGTACGAGATTATACTGGGCTCGCCACCAATCAATTGCTCTTTGTTCATTGAGTATTTTGAATACAGCATCACCTACCAAACCAAGAGTGAAGGCAGGAGCGAGCGTGAAGCCCATTAGAATCACGGTTTCATCACTCAAAGTCAAGGGGTCAACAATCGATAATAGTCCACCCATCACTAATAGGGCAGCCAACCAGTTTCGTTGAATTGAGGTCAAGGTTGAAGAATTGTATTTCCAACCTATCTTGGTTTTTAACAGAGAGACTGAATTAGTCTTCGCTTCCATAGTCCAACGGTCGCTATTGGTGATTTCTTGGGTTTTCTCTGAATTTAAATCATTAAGCGAAGTGCCGCATTCAAACAATCTTGAGTCATGTGTTGCAATCATGAAACAATGTCCAATATTTCTCAGTTCGTGAATGGATTGGATCAGAACTTTGATCGCTGAATCATCCAATCCCGAATCTGGCTCATCGAGTAATATCAGTCTCGGTTGCCTTTCAACCATGGCAGGAATTAAGCCGGCAATAACTGCCACTTTTCTTTGCTGTCCACCTGATAAATGGGCGATCTTGTCATTTCGACGGTTGGTTATTTTAAACGCCGATAAAATGGGTTTCAGGTCAATTGATTTAGCAGATAAAGCCATCACGTTAGTCAAATGTTGCTCTACAGTTTGACTGCCAACTAAACAATTCGATTGAAGGGTTAGACCAAATGGGTTGTCTGGATTTAATCTTCTACCTTGGGCGTCACAAACTAAACTACCATGGTGTGATACTGCTCCAGATTCCATCGGTAATAATCTCGCTGCAGTTTCAAGTATGGTTGATTTGCCCGCACCGTTTTCACCGTGTAAAATCACACATTCACCAGATTTAATTCGCAAAGAAAAGTCTTGCAATACGACCCCCATGCCTCGACGCACTGTCACCTTATCTAGTTCCAGTATGGGGTCTGCCATGCTTTGCCCAGTTGACAGGGTGACATGAATGCTACCATTTGTCAACAAATCCCACAGTAGTTCAAAAGTAACAAGCCCTAACGCTAGACATGGCCGCCCAGTTGATGCAGTTCAACGGATTTGAAACGGCCTTATTCGTAGTTTGGCTGGCAGTAATTTTATGGCCACTATATTATTCATTTCGCCACAAGACATCCTTTGCGCTATCAATGACAGTTGGGCTGTTACTAGGCTATCTTGTTCAAGTCATATGGTCATTATTTTACAATTTGGGCTTTGTTGATATTTGGCTATGGGAAGATTTGTGGATGAGGCCAACGGAGGCCAAGGAACCGTCAGGTTGGATTACATTCATCTCCGCTGGATTTTTGCATAGTCAATTCGATGCAACTCATGTGCTTGGCAACATTATGGTCATCGCGCTTGTTGGAATTCCGCTTGAACAACGGTTGGGTCGAAATAGATTCTTTGCAGTTTATTTTATTGGTTTAATTGGTGGCTCAATCGCCTGGTTTTTATTCAATATTGACTCATCTAGGCCTGCTCTTGGTGCGTCTGGAGCAGCATTTGGATTGTTTGGCGCATATTTGGCAGGCTGGCCAAAAGATGAGATTCCATTTCCGCTAATTCTAATACGCAAATGGCCAGTGTTTTATTTGGCATTAATCTATTTCGGCCTAGAGGTATTCAGGGCTTATTCGACATATGGCCTTGAGAGGCCGAGTGATGTTGGACACATGGCGCATTTGGGGGGTTTCATTTTAGCCTATGTTACCCTGCCTTTAGTTGCTAGAGGAGGTCCAGTTCCGCTTGGGGTCGACGATGGAGGTCCGTCTTCTTCAAGTGAGGTAATCAATAGGTTGCGCAGCATAAAAAAACAAATGAAAGATTTGAATTCTGCTGAAGATCCTTGGGCAGCTCAAGGTTATGAACTACCCAAAAAGGTACGAGAATCAGTTAAGAGTCTAATGGAATCAAGTGATGAGCCTGAAACTAGGCAAGCTTGGATGGAACATATTGCAGATTTAGCCAATTGCCCACAGTGTTCTAGTCCGTTAGGGGTAATTGAACGTTCAGACGGCCCTCATATACAATGTTCAAGCCGTCCTGAGCACTTTAACTGGCCTTGAGTGGCAGGCAAAACAAAGTTAATCTTGGCTTTGTCAAAATCTACTGCAAAATCGTAATACATGGGTGTTAAAGTTAGTTATTGTAGGGTCGAGAAATGGATACTATCAAAACATGGCAAAGAATCGGTTGACTGAGGAAGGGTGCATCAGCGATGAAATCAGCAGTTGGAATACGCCGTTCAGCGCTTTTTATCGCCATCATATTCTTAATCGCAGATGTCTCTTCAGCGGCCTCCTATAACGTCGGTAATGACGACGTACAAAGCTCAAATGACTCTGCAGAAATGTTCACCGAACCGATCCTAATCGATGGCCTACCGCCATTAATGTGTGATGGGGAATTATGCGACCGCCCGCTAAGAATCGATTTACGAGACAACCAACCTGCATCTGAAAAGGCAGGTTGGTGGTTGGCTTATGGGCCAGATTTAGATTGGAACGGTATGGATGATCGACTACAGCGCGTCATTTCAGGTTACGAATCAATATCGCCAACCGCCATTATTGGCGAAGATGGCAAAAAGACTGTTGCAATTATCGTAGATTATGCATGGCATCCAACTGATTTGGAAATAAACCAATTAAAAGATGTTCTCAGCTTTCACAATTGGATAGGTGAAGAAAATGGTGCTTGGTTAGATTTGCCAGAAAGTATCGATGCGATTGTTGTGGACAAGGTCCCAGTTAGCGCTTTGATGGATATTTACCATCTTCCAGGAGTTGTGGTAATTGAGATGCAAAATGTGATGGTTCCAACCAACGATGTAGCTGGTCAAGCAACAAGAGCTATGCCATCAGATGTTTATACTGAATCTGCATATGAGAGAGGTTACAGCGGTGAAGGAGTAGTTATTGCTGTACTTGATACAGGAGTTGATAATGAACACCGATCGCTGAATGACTTCGATGATAATAATGACGCACCAGATACTGATGCTCTGTCATATGATGACCACAAGTGGGTTGCAGGATATGATGCAACTTCAGCAGCAGCCAATCCAGATGGCTCACAAGACCCAGACGATGGCCAAGGCCATGGAACTCACGTAGCAGGTTCTGCTTTAGGAACTGGCGATTCATCAAGAGTACATCGTGGTACTGCACCGGGGGCTTACCTAGTCGACATCAAGGTATTAACCGATACGGGGGGAACCAATTCACAATATTCTGTAAGTGGAATCCAGTGGATGATTAATAATGCTGATACGGATTGGGGCCATAACTCCTCCAGTCGTGGTATACAAATCGGTTCAATGTCATTTGGCTCAGTTTCATCTCCGCTAAATCCAGGAGATGAGGGCGATAACGGTACGGGTGCAGAAGCGAGACTAATCAACAATGCAACAGAAACTGCAGATATCATTTGTGTAATTGCCATGGGCAATGATGGCTCAAAAAGAGTACCATCTCCTGCAAGTGCAGATCTCGGATTTGCTGTAGCATCTGCCTCAGACTTTGGCAATGTTAACAGAACAAATGATGGTATTTCCAGTTTCTCAAATTACGGACCGAGGCTTGACGATGGTGATGATAATGAATGGGATGAGCTGAAACCAGACATCGCAGCCTATGGGTCAAATATCATGTCTGCCACTGCCGCTACCGGAACTTCACTTCCGGGAGCCCCTAGGCCCGAAGCAGATTCCAGTTATGATGAAAAAGACGGTACTAGCATGGCAACACCAATCGCTTCAGGGATAGTTGCGTTAGTGAGAGAAGCAGCACCATCTCTCAATGCATTTGAAGTGATGGATGTTATCCGTAACTCTTCAGAAATAAGAGAAAAAGCAGCTAATACAGTCTCGGATAGGTGGCATGAAGAATGGGGCTTTGGCTTAATCGATGCATCATGTGCAATTGATTTTGCTCTTGACCAACCTTGTACACCGCTAGAAGATACAGGTATTGTCAATCCACCACCAAGTGGCAACGGAAGTGGCGATTATGTTGATATTTCACAACCATCTAATGACACATGGTGGCTTGAAGGCAATAGGGTAACTATTTCTGGAACCACTAATTTCCCTTCGTCACAGCAATTCGACCAAATTCAAGTAAGAATTGTACAATTCTTAGAATCTGGAACAGAACGTGAACTAAAGCCATGGACAATTGCTGGAGGAGATGTTGCTAATTGGAATTTGAATGTCAATGTCCTTGAAGATTGGGTGCAGAGTGATGAAGAATATGTCATTGTAAGCGCTAGGGCTTATGACACAGTTTCTGAGGCGGAGTCAAATATTGATTTTAGAGTTATCAACCTCGCCAGGATGAAAGTAACCTTGGCCAACCCAGCAGTTGGTGAATCAATCAGTGGCCTAGTTGATTTCTCAGGTTCTGTTGATGGGGTGCAACATGATTACATTGAATTCAAAGTTGACAATGGCCAATGGGAGTTTGGTACAGATTTACCCGAATTGGAAGTAGGTAGTCAAGACTGGTCGTTCAGTTGGGACTCTACAACTGTAACAGATGGTTCTACGAGAATTAGTTTCAGAATGGTCAATGAATCAGGAGTGAAAACAGATGACGTTAGGAGAACTTTTGATGTTGACAACATGCCTGCTGCCCCAGATTTTGCTTTTGCCGGCGTGGTGGAGATTCAAGATGAAGTTGGCTTACCAGTATTATCTGCTGTTGCTGGTTCAATTTTGACTGTTAAATTCACCATTGAAAATGTCGGAGACTTAGATGCCGATGACGTCTATGTTAAGTTGACTGCCCCTGGTGATAATTCTGATATTTATCCGTCTGATGTCACCTTGTCAAATCTTGACGATGGTGATTCTACACAAGTCACACTTTACTGGTGGGCTACTGAAGTTGGCACTCATACAGTGACCATTTCCATCGACCCATCAAAAAATTACAACGATCCTAATCCCGAAGATAATTCATATTCGTTTTCCTTTGAAGTAGAAGAGCGGCCGGAAGAACCGACACTCCGCTTTATGCAAGGAGCTTACCAAACATCCCCGTTGATTCCAACACCTGGAAACGAGTATACTGTTAGAGTAAGAGTTGACAATCTCGGGCAAAATGATGCCACTGGGCTTACTCTTACATTGTATACAAGGGCAGAATCTAATACATGGATGCAAATCGGGCAAGATGAAATTTTAGTAATACCTGGTTCAGATTCAAGTTCAGGCTATGATGATGCCTCATTTACCATTCCTGAAAATTTATCTGTTTATGGGGGTACTGAATTTAGAGTGACAATGTCGGGCGATGGTGTCGATACTGAATATTCAGAGTTACGGTTCACAGTGGTAGTAAATAATGTCGCAATCGATTCACAGGTTAGACTAAATTTACTCGCTGGAGAATCAGTAATAGATTTCATCGGAATGGATGAAGGCGGTTTGTTGTTCACTACAGTAGATGGGGAACTGCACGTTAGAACCGTCACTGAATCTTCATCTGGTGCGTGGGCGACTCTTGCCGACGTCAAACTGGCCGACTCTTGGGCCGGAGAATTAACGGCAATCTTACGAGATGACGGCCTTGTTCATGCAGCATGGACTGAAAACATCCTCAGTGAACAGGGATACTTCTTGTCACATGTCGCAATGACATCAATAACCAATGCTGGTGAAACCACAGAAAAGCAAACCCACATGCCAGCATTGAAACTATCAGAAGGACGGTATTGGGGACTTGATATGGCAAAGAAAGGGGATAGAGTTGTGCTTGCCGGTTACTATCGAGACATCGCTACGGGTGGTTCTTACAATGATATAACCTCGATATTTGTTTTGATGTCAGACACAGCACACATTGAAAGTTCATGGAGTTCAAGTAATATCTTATCCAACATTGATATTAAACCGTCTCAAGGTGATAAATTAGCGATTGGCCTTGGCGAGGAAAATATGCACATCCTTTATCAAGAAATGAGGGATGATGTGACTGGAATTGACCGCGTTGGTTTGATGTATGCTCACGGACAAGAATGGAATCCGTCATGGACATTCCAATACTCTGTTGGGGATTATGCTTCTAATGCTCAATTAGAAGTGTATCAAGAAAATGATAGAGACGTATTGGCTGCAACATGGGTTGAAGGATTTGGCGGAGAATCAAAGATTGCTTATGTTGTTACTGATAATTCATGGTCTGCTGAGGAGCCAGACTATGTATTAGCCAGTGGAATTACCAACATAGTTATGAGTTCAAATGGTGAAGCAATTTCCCTAGTTTATGATGAAATTAATGCTTATGGGCCAATGACTCGATATGGTGTTTTAGATTCTGATAACAATCAGTTCGCTCTGTCAAATTTAATCGTTGATGGATTCATGACAGGTTACGCGACAACCAAAGGTGATTCAATAATTTTAGTATCCTCTAGTAGTGGGACTTTGTCGTTTAGGACAATAGTATCACTAGAAGATGAGATACTAGAGGCAGAAGAGAAATCATTCCTTGAAAGTTTACTTGAACCATTACCGGGTGATGAAAATACCAAGGCATTGATTTTGATCATAACATCCTTATTGATTGCCGCCATCTTCCTGTATCTTGTGGTTTCTTTACGTTCGTCCAACAGAGAGACCGAGGAAAAAATACTCTCTGCTATATTAGCTGAAGATGATGATTCATTAGAAATAATGGTTGATATTGAAAGTGATGATGAGCCATCGATGGCAATTAATTTAGATTCAGAGGAATTAGTAGTACAATCTTTAGTCGCCACAATTGTCGATGAACCAGTATTGGAAGAGGATAGTTTAGCTCAGACCTTAGAGCTAAAAGCAAATCTGGTGAAGGCAATTCACGCCTTGAACGACGAATGAAGCGTAAGAAACAGAGGGATTTAGTCGAGATGACTGAAAATATGATGGCCAATTTACCACCGCCCCCACTACCTGCTCTAGATGGACAATTACCAACCCCAATTCCCACCATAGGTGATGAATTACCCCCACTCCCAGAATTGCCTCCAATCAGTGATGCACCTTTACCTCCTCTTCCAGGAGTTATGGGAATGCCAGTGCCACAAAAAGAAGCAAAATGTATCGAGTGCTCTGCTAAATTTACCATAAAGGATCTAAGACTTACCAAAGTTGAATGTCCAATCTGTTCTAGTATTGTCCAATTGTAGGTATTCTCATGTGCGGTATTTTTGGATATATGGGGCCTAAACAAGCCTCACCCATTTTGATAGAAGGATTGCGCAAACTCGAATATCGTGGTTATGATTCATCTGGCATAGCGATAAAAAACGGAGATTTCAACATTTATAAAAAAATAGGCAAGGTTGCTGAATTACAATCTATACTACCAAAGCAAATACCAGGCAACGTTGGAATTGCTCATACTAGATGGGCAACTCACGGTGGAGTCACCGATCCAAACGCCCACCCCCATTTATCAGAAAACGGTAAGGTTGTGATAGTTCACAATGGTATAATTGAAAATGCTCGGACTTTTAGATCAATACTCACTCGAAAAGGGGTAGTATTCAACAGTGAAACAGACTCTGAAGTCATTTCCCACATTCTAGAATATGAACTTGCTAGAGATAATTCGCCAACTAAAGCATTGCGAAGAACCCTTGCAAAACTGGTTGGAACCTGGGGACTTTGTGCTATATTCTTAGAACATGATGTTATGGTGTGTGCTCGAAATGGCTCACCCTTAATAATTGGACAGGGCGATGGAGAAACGTTTGTTTCAAGCGATCCGCATGCACTATCCTCACATACTCAGAGCGTCGTTTTCATGGAAGATGGTGACATAGCAACGTTGACTCATGAAAATATCACTATGAGTAATATGCACGGACATTCTCTTGATACAGATGTCACTATCATTGAAGAAGAATGGGAAGAAGCTGTACTGGGTGACTTTGAACATTACATGTTAAAGGAGATCTATGAGCAGCCTGATGCTCTAAGGCAATGTATCAACGGACGGTTTGACAGAGTTAGAGGCAACGGTCGGCTAGGTGGCCTTAATATGACGCCGCTTGAACTTTCTAAACTCCCACACGTTAGATTACTTGGCTGTGGTACGGCAAATCACGCGGCAGAAATCGGCGGTTTTTTGATTGAATCTTTAGCCAGAATACCATCTGTAGCACACATATCTAGCGAATTTAGAACCAATGAGCCGGTAATCAACCCCAATGCATTACATTT
>CAXHFO010000006.1:0-23014 GCA_964015895.1 uncultured Candidatus Poseidoniales archaeon | reverse complement strand
AACCCAGAGGTTTGTGAAGTACAAGTCCATATCACTACTCAGTCGCCAAATATTGCACAAGGCGTGAATAAGGATGGACTCGATCAAGGAGCTGGAGATCAAGGCATGATGTTTGGTTATGCTTGTGAAGAAACAGAAGCATATGATGATTTGAAAGGTCGATACTTCCCTCTTGCTGCAGCATTATCTCAAAGGTTATCCAGGAGATTATCAACCGTACGAGAACAAGGTATTTTGCCTTGGTCTAGGCCTGACGGTAAATCACAAGTGACAGTGCAATACGATGTTAACGGAGAGATAAGCAAAGTACATACAGTAGTAATTGCCATTCAACACGATAACAATCTTAAATCACAGTTCAATGATTCTGAAGAAGCAGAGTTAGCGTATGTTAGAGAACAAATAAAAATTCATGTTGTCGAACATTCAATACCTGCAGAATTATTGGCTGATGGATATAAGCTAGTTGTAAATGGTACTGGAAGATTTGCCGACCCTGGTGGCCCTTATGCAGATGCAGGTTTGACTGGAAGAAAAATCATAGTTGACACATATGGTGGAATGGGTAGGCATGGTGGGGGTGCCTTTTCTGGTAAAGATCCATCCAAAGTCGACCGATCTGCTGCTTATGCATCAAGATGGGCGGCAAAGCACGTAGTTGCTGCAGGATTAGCATCTCGTTGTGAAATCCAACTGGCTTATGTGATTGGAGTTGCAGAACCTGTTAGTGTCAGAGTTGAAACTTTTGGAACGTCACAACTTTCTGAGCAAGAGGTAGCAATGCGTGTTAGAAGGGTCTTTGATTTTAGGCCAGGAGCGATTGCTAGAGACCTCAATTTACAACAACCAATTTACTCAATTACTGCTGCTGGTGGACACTTTGGCAGAGTTCCAAGCGGGTCAGGAGATTTCCCTTGGGAAGTTATTGACCAAGGCCGCATTGAGTTACTTCAAACCAGCCATTGATGGGCAAAATTTTACCCAAACCTCCGATTCACTCAAGAGGGATGTGATGTTGGCTTGACTTGGTCTTATGGCGCGTGATGCAAATAGAGCAATATTCTTTGTATTTTTGATGGTTTTTGCCACAATTACTCCAATGGTTGGAAGCGCTAGTGCCCATTCTGCAATCATTCTAACACTGGACAAACCGCATATTGTCTTGCAGGGCGGCAACTCAGAAAACATGACGATGACAATTGAAAACAATGGTTCTTCCATAGAATCATACAACATTAGTTTAGATTTAGCAGGGTTAAGCGAGGTATGGAATATCACCTCTGTTAACCAGACAGTAAATGGAGTTCTTCCTACTTTTGATGCGGATACGACATTCATTGTGCGGCTAGATGTAGGTGCAGAACCCAGCGACAGCGGCTCATTCATCATCAATGTGTCAGAACAGGATAGTGATATTTATTCATTGATCACAGCCTATGTGACAGTCTCTCCATCATACGCATCATCGATTTCCTTTAACTCCGCAAATGGTCCATTACAACAAATGACTGCTGGTACTTCAGCTAATTTTACCATTGACGTTTCAAATGACGGAAACGCTCCGGACACAATATTGTTAGATGTAGACGCTGAACCAGACCTTGCGACATTCTGGGCCAATCTAACCAATAATACTGGAAATAACTCCAATAATAACAACTCTAACAATAACTCAAATAACAACTCTAACAATAATTCAGGAGGCGGCTCAAATAATACCAACAACAACACCAACACTAACGTAACTGTTCCAGCTAACGTTTTGATGTATGGTAACAGTTACATTTACACCAATAATGTTGATTCAATGCTGGAGCAAATTTTCACTTCTGTTGGCCAACATAACTCAACTATTGCCAATACTGCTGGTTCGATGAAATTTCCTCAACATTGGAATAACATCAATACTAGCGGTAATATGTGGAATACCTCATTACGTGATTCTGGTCATGATTGGGATTACGTGGTGCTACAAGACCAAAGCCAAATACCAGGATTTCAAAGAACTAATCAAGAATGGATCGACAGTAAAGACTCAGCGGTCTTGATCGCTGATGCAGTTGATGATGAAAATTCCGAAGTTATCCTAATGATGACTTGGGGCCGAAGAAGTGGTGATCCAGCTAATCCAGTAAGGTATTCTAACTTCACCAATATGCAAGATGAATTAGCCAGTGGCTATACAGATTTCCACGATAACATGACCAACCCCTCAAGAGATGTTTGGATTGCTCCAGTGGGCTTGGCTTTCCAAAATATTTACTACACTGTTCTAGATTCAGGAGCTACGCCAACTTTACCTGGTAATACCTTCTATGATCTTTACACGTCAGATGGCAGCCATCCATCATTGACAGGTTCTTATCTAGCAGCTTGTGTCTTGTATGCGACAATTACTGGCGAGTCTGCAATCGAGGTGAATGATTCAATCGCTATTGCAGCCAATATCAAACTTGAACTCCAGCAGGCGGCCGACGACACAGTGTTTAACCAAACCAGCAGCATTGATTATCCGTGGGAAAATGGTTCTCAAACTACTTCCATGAGCCAAAATAGAGTTGTGCCACCAGGATGGAACTTGGTGTTTGACGACTCACAGATGAGTAATGTCCCCGCATACAGCGATGTTCAAACGACCTTGCAAGTTTCTGTTCCAAGTAATGCTCAGCCGGGTTATTACGGGTTTAATTTGTTTTCAGCGTCAACCAACGGCAATAACTCAAACAGCTATACTTTCGTGGTTGAAGTCTTGCCAGAAAACAATTTGAGTTTCTCTTTCCTAGACCAAGCCAGTGACTTTATTCCTGGGCAATCGGTTACCACATCGCTTCAAGTTACCAATACAGGAAACGGTGAATTAGATTTGAACTGGAACCTAACTTCGCTGTCAGGACCTTGCACTGTAACTTTAATCGATGCATCCACAACATCATTCATGCCTAGTGACGTAATCGACATTGCTTTCATTGCTGAGGTCGATTCAAATGCAGATAAATCTCATGATTGTGAACTATCACTTAGTGGGGAGGGTTTGCATGGTGATTATGCCTATGATGTAGAAGCATTCGATTTCATCATAAATGTTGATGAATTGATTGCTTTTGAGTTGGTACATACTTATTCGCAAGCTCTTCCTTTAACTCCTCAAACTGCGGAATCATATCAATTGCGTTTGTACAATAACGGTAGTGAGGCAGTAGAATTTTTGTTAGACTTTACGTCAAAATCTCCTTTGTCAACAAATTTACTATCTTCGACTAATATTAATGTCCAATCTGGCCAAGTTGGTCTTTGGAATCTGTCTACAGATGTTGGGCAAGGCTTTACTGGCTTGATTAGCCAAAACTTTAGCGTAACATATCAAAATATCACTAGCCATAATATGGTCACATTTGACATACAAACCGTTCCAGGTTTTGCTATAACTGGGCCTCTGGACGGAAGAATTTCTACCAAACCGGGTTCTTCGGTTGACGTGGACCTTGAATTGACCAATAGCGGTACAATGGATCTGAATCTTTCAGCATCTGTCTCAGGGTTGCCAACAGGGGCAGAAGTAAATTTCTCATCGATTGAAGTTGATTTGGATGCCGGTAGTAGTGAAACTATCACCATGAGTGTTAGCATGACTTCAACTGCCCAAGCCGGTTCTTATCCAATCAACGTTACTTATTCTTCTAATCAAATAACAAAATCACTTACCTTAGAATTACAGGTTGCCCAAAGCGTTGGTTTGACAGTTAATTCAATCAGCAATAATATTGTTGCTGGACCTATATCGGAGGTCTCTTATACCTTTGAAGTGACAAATCTAGGCTCCGCTTCAGATACCTTCTTTGTCAGTTTAGGGTTTGATGATTCGAATAATGCTTCAACATGGTTTGATACCACTTTATCTACTTCCTCAATCAATCTTGATTCATCTTCTACCCAAGTTGTAATCATTCAGATAAGGGAACGTACAGCAGGGGCTCCAGCTAACGGCTGCGAGGTTGACATAGTAGTTACATCTTCAAATGATGATACAATTTCTTCATCAATAAGTTTCAAAATAATTCCAATACAAGCAAGTGCTCAATTGACGATTCTTGCCGACGATAATAGTGCATTACCAGGGCAGAGCATTAGTGGTGATGTAGTAGTAACTAATACAGGTACAGGGGAAGACCAATTTTTGCTGACTACAGTAGGGCAAGATTGTGGCTTGTCAGAAATTTTCACACTTTCTGCAGGCTCCTCTTCACAAGCGTTTGAGTGGAGTTGTTTAATAGAAGAAACAGCAACTGCAGGTTTATCGTCATTTGACTTTAGAGTTACTAGTAATGCACGCAGCGATTATGTTCTTGAGCAGATCGAGATATTTACTGTAGAGCCTGACTGGGGTAGTGAAGGAATTATCGAAATTAGTTTCGGCGACAGTATGCTCTCGATGGCATCATCTGGCGGTTCATCTACTTCTGTAACGGTGAAAAATTTAGCAAATGCCCCATTATCTGGTAATTTAATAATTATTGGTGAAGATAAATCACTGTTTGACATCACGATTCGGCCGATGAATTCTGATCTGAATTCCAATCAGTTTTCACTGGCAAATGGCCAAACTACCGTATTTGAGTTGTTGATTGATTCTAGGGTATCAGAAA
This sequence comes from uncultured Candidatus Poseidoniales archaeon, assembly GCA_964015895.1. Classification (GTDB taxonomy): domain Archaea; phylum Thermoplasmatota; class Poseidoniia; order Poseidoniales; family Poseidoniaceae; genus MGIIa-L1. Next base: position 18,371 of record CAXHFO010000006.1, on the reverse strand, counting down.
CAGAATCAGGAACTTTGAGGGTTTCGGCCGACCTGTTGATAGATGGAGTCAGTTATACTGAGGTATCTACAGACTTACCAGTTATGATCGATGGTCCAGAGTTACCACCTAATGGTATTGAATTGCCATTTGGTGTCGAATTTGATGAAGACCAGACTATTTCGATAATGGCAGGAGGTTGGGTGTTTTCGCTTCTGTTATTACTACTGATGAACCTATTAAGAAAGCGACGTAAGGCAGGTATCGTTAATGCTACTGTTGAAGACTCGTCACTGAGTGATTCTGATGAGTCCAGTAAACCAAATAAAAAATCAAAAGAAAAGGAAGTAGAAGCCCGTAAATTAGAGTCTAATGAATGTCGAATGACTCCTGATAACAAAGTCACTTGTCCGTTCTGCGAGGCAAAATTAGGGGTTCCAAGAGGTAGTGAGCCGCCGTTTAAGTTCACTTGTCCTCAATGTGACAAGAAGATTAGAGTAGTCGAAAATCAAAAATTCTGATCAGCGTTTGTGGGCTATCAGTAAGAATGCTGTGTGGCCAAACGGACCATTTACTGGCCGAATGCCACCTTTTGAAGCCCTGCCCCATTGACGTTCCATTAATTCTCCAGCCCATTCAACAACTAGGCCTTTATCTTCACAAGTCTGCCAAGCACGTTCAACTTGACTGGTCACTGGACAATAACAAGCGATTCTCCCGCCGGGATTTAGTAATTCAACTACAGCACTAATGGCTAAGTCATGATTTGGTAAATCCAGAATTATACCATCGACTCCGGGTGAAATCTTGGAAACTTGTTCAGCAATATCTACAATATCTCCGGAGATATGGTGGTGGTTGGGGAATTCCTGTAGGCAGTTTTTTGCCCGCCTTAGATTCTCCAATCCAACATCTGCATGTTCATCTCTAGCTTCAACGGTAATCAGAGTGCCAGAATTGCCAAGAACTCTTGCTAAGTGAAGCGATAAACCGCCACTACCAAGTCCGGCTTCAAGTATTACATCCCCGGCCCCAATGCCCAATTTAGTGATAAAAACTCCAGCATCTTTTGCACTAATCGTTTGGGCTCTTCTTTTCATTCCACGATATAATTCGGGTAGCCTCGGAGTTAAAACCGTCAAGATCTTTTGGCCGATTACCGCAGTTTCTCCAACAGTTTTTTGTGCCAATAATTCTGTAGGATTAAATACACCAAGACCTTTTATTTTAATGGTTTCATCCACTATTTGAACTAAGAAAACCTTACCGCCTTCATCTTCCAAGGCTAGCCATTTTTCAGTGCTCACAACCAGTGCTGAGTAACATCCTCATTTAATTGCTACTAAGCCAGTGCTAAATGGGGGAAAATGCACTAAAAATAGAGGGTTTCATATACTGAGTTGACCTAGTGAACATTATGAAGTTTTATTCTAAGTCAGTTTCCGTATTTATCGTTGCGCTGTTTCTTGGAAGTATTGCCCTTTATGTTGTCATAGATAAAAGCAGTACTGAGCCATCATATTTAGAGGACGAACCAATTATCAGCGAAGCCCAGTCACCGGGTCACCCGGTTTTCGCAGAGTATGTAGGGGCCCATTGGTGTGGGCCATGTCACTCCATGTCGGCTAATCTTCATTCCGTTTACGGAACAAATGGTGGCGGTGGCAGCCAATCTGAGGACTTCACCTATGTTTCCTTCTGGGAATCTCCTACCACTGGATGGGGTGCTGATGCACCGATCAACCGAAGAGCCCACATTAGTGCCTCAGCCTATCCGACCGTTGTATACGGTGACGCACCGACCTCCGACTCAACATATCATACTAGCGACAGAGATGTAGCAGGTGCATATCAGTCCGGTGGCAATATGTTCAATGCAAATGACTATTCCTTGACAGTCTCACAATCAGTTAACGGCAATAACATGGATATTGAAATCAGTGCAATGTACACAGGTTCTGGATCAAAAACTGTGTATATCTATGCAGCAGTAACGGAAAAAACATCACCTGAAGCATATAGTGGCAGTCCTAACCCGAATCCGCACCATGTTTGGCAGGATTGGTTGTTGAACGCCGCAGGCACTGGCTTTGAATCTGTCACTCTCAACTCTGGAACCTCGGTAAGTAAATCTTGGTCGAAGCCAATTTCGACTGTTCGTGGTGCTGGTGGACAATCTGCTGCTGATAACTTTCTAACCGTTGCAGCACTGCTTGATGGAAGCCATACCGCTAATCGCAACGTACTCTCTGCAGCAGATTCAGAAATGGGGCCGAAGCTTGAAATTGCAGTTACTGACATCAATGTAGTAAATCCAGCATCAGCAGATGGTTACATGATTGGAGATCAAATAACCGTTAGTGCAACTGCCAAGAATATCGGCGGATTAGATTATTCAGACGGTGGTACCCTCGAAATTATTTACATGGATGGCAACAGTCCAGTAGTTGTCTCGACAAAGTCACTGACAAACTTGGCTATACAAGGAACAATGACTCACACCGCGAATATCGACACGGCAAACCTGCCAACTAATGCATGGAAAACTGGATTTGGCGCAAGATTAACTGGCTTGATAGGCGACCGTTCTTCAAACAACAATTTGCTTGTTGAAGAAGTCAATCATGACCGTCCTCCTACCGCTAAACAAGCAACAGTAAGTGGAGACAATGTCATCGAAAGAGGTTCTATTTTCACTGTTATTGCCAAGGGTACTGCTGATGACTACGTTGATACCATTCAAACAATGAACTTCGAATTAGAAGCATCTCCTGCAGGGCAAAACCTTTGGGACGGTAGCATTGATTCAGGCGGTGAAAGAATCGTCAATGAAGGTACATCTAACGAAGGCCGTGAGTATACAATTACCCCGACATTGACTATGCCAGCTGGAGATTATGATTTAAGATCAAAAACAATTGACAGCAGAGGTCAAGAAAGCCAGTGGCGGGTAACTCCTGATGCGTTTACCCTGGCTAACGGAATTCCACAGGTAGTCGCTGAACCGATTCCTACAGTTACCTGTGATGTTTCCACTGACGTTGATATGACCAATCACATCAGCGACCCAGAAACCCCACTCGCCAATCTAGATATTAGCTCAGAAAGTCCTTACTTTGTTTCTTGGAATCCATTATCATCAACAATCACTGTTGATTTCTCCTTTGATGATGTTCAAGGATGCCCTCTAGGTCAAAAGAGTATTTTGGTAACAGTCGATGATGGTGGTAGTTATACAAGTAATAACATGCCATATGGTACGTTGAAGTTTAACGTGATTGAAAACGGTCAACCAAGATGGCTAGGATTGCCTACTCAATCTATTGACGAGGAAGGACCAGACTCTGATGGTACTCTAAGACTGCTTCAATATGTCACAGATACAACTGCTGATGGACAGGCAAGTTCTGCTAGTTTACTAGTCTTTGACGTTGTTTCTCAAACCAACCCTGGCTTAATTGAAACTCGAATTGAAAATGGTGTACTTGGATTTGAAACCATCGGCACTGATGCTGAAGGCCAGTCAACATTAACCATTAGGGCATGTGATGAAGACAACGAATGTTCGGATCAAACTTTACTGATTAATATTAATCCAATCAATGATGCCCCCGTCGTTGACATGACACAATTTGATAATATGCGACTAAAAACCGGTACAGAATCCTCAATCGACCTGAAATCACTGGTTACTGATGTTGACAACAACATAGACGATGTTACAGTCCTAGTGTCTTCGCCAGGCGAACCTGGCGGTGCGCAATACATTCGTCAAACTGGTTTTGTGAAATTAAAGTTTAATGATGTAGGAAATCAAGAAGTCGTAATTAAGGTGGTTGACACTTACGATTCGATGGAATATAGTTTTACTATTGAAGTGTATGATTCTCTTGAATTTACTATTGCTAAAAATCCACTTGAAGATGGGTTCATGGTTGTTGAAGCAGGAAATATGTACATTGGACAAATTCCAACGGCAAATATGTATCTCAGCGATGATGCCCCGGTATTTACCTCGATGACGGTAAAATGGCAAACTTGTACCTATGAAGGTGTTTGCGATGGTATGTGGATTTATGATTTAGATATGACCCAATCTGCCCAAGGCTGGCAAATTGATGTTGATATACCAAACGTCGTTAATCCTGATTTGCCTGCAAGACCATATGGTTATGACTATGGTGATTACTTTTACATCATGATTGATGGTGTGGATGATATGAATAATAACTACAAAACAATAAGAGCTGCTGATCCACTATACAAATGGGTAGTTACTCAGGATTTACCGCCACCATCTCAAATGACAGAAGACATGCTCAACTCACATATTGATTCACTAAATCTAAAGATTGACCAGATAAAGAATGACATTGAGACAAGCACAGATGATGACACATCCAGTTTGAAAGTAGAATTGGTTAATGCTGAAGCAGAACTTGAGTTAGCATGTCTTGATGAAAGAGTAAACTGTGTAGAAGAACAAACCTCAGGTTCGTCCACTGACGATATTAATTCTAGTGACAATACAATGTTGATTTTTGGAATAATTGCGGGAATTATCATTGTTGCATTACTTGGAGGTATGTTTATGCTGAGGGGTAATCGTGAATATGACGACTCGCAAGGATTCAAGTGGGCCAATACGACACTTCCAGCAAGAGATGCAGTAGCAAACTCGATGTATGGAGGTACTCAAGCAATCTTCCAAACACAAATATCCGCACCTCAATATAGCCAACCTCAACAAGCATATTATCAGCAACCTCAACCAATCCAACAGACTCCACAACCAATCCAATATGCTCCACAACCAACTGCCAGACCAGCAGGTCCACCAATTCAAGCACACAGAGGTCCACCACTCCCAGCGGGCGGCCTTCCATCAGGATGGTCCATGGATCAATGGGAATATTACGGTCAGCAGTACCTTGATAGAATGCAGAATTGAGGAATTTTTGACTTGTGGAACTTTCTAAACCCATAAAGGGGAGTAGTGTGAGGGGTAGTCGTGAGCAGTGAAGAAGATCGCGCTGAGGAACCTACTCAAGAAGAGGTAACCATATGGGCTCCTGAGCCAACCGGCACAGATGAAATAATGACTCTATCAGTTGATAAATGGATAGATAGCGTGGATTTTTCCTCAACTGAAGAAGTACCTATTCCAGAAACCTTAGTCGACCAAGTTATCGGACAAGAAACTGGTTCAGTAGTCATAAAGAAAGCTGCCGAGCAAAGAAGACATATGTTGATGATTGGCGATCCAGGTACCGGAAAATCAATGTTGGCAAAGTCAATGACGGAATTATTACCTAAGGATGTTTTAGAAGATGTTCTAATCTATCCTAATGAGGATGATGAAAACGCTCCAAGAGTTAGATGTGTTCCAGCATCTCGTGGCGATAGAATCGTAAAGTTGCAACGTGAAGCTATCAGGCAACAGAAAGAGCGTTCACAAAAGATGTTACTGATCGCATTTGCAGCAATTGGTTTCTTGTTGGTAATAGCAACCTTACAAACTGGCGATATTATCACCCTATTATTTGGTGGATTCCTACTTATGTTTGGTTACATGTTCATCAGGGGTAGGCTAAGTGCATCGGATGAAAGCCGCATTCCAAAACTACTAGTGAAGCATGAAATGGATGAACTACCACCGTTTATTGATGCTACTGCAACCCTTTCGGGTTCTCTGCTTGGAGATGTAAGACATGATCCTTTCCAATCTGGAGGTATGGAGACTCCTGCGCATGATAGGGTTGAGCCAGGTGCTATCCACCGAGCTCACAAAGGCGTTCTTTACATCGATGAAGTAAATCTACTGAGACTAGAAGAACAACAAGCCTTGCTTACTGCTATGCAGGAGAGAGCATTCCCAATTTCAGGTCGTTCAGAACGTTCCTCCGGGGCTTTGACCAAGACCGAAGCAGTTCCTTGTGATTTCATTCTAATTGCTGCTGGTAACTTAGACGCTATCCAAGGTATGCACCCAGCCCTTAGAAGTAGAATCCGTGGATATGGGTATGAGGTTTACGTTAATTCAGAGATGCCAGATACTTCTAGAAATCGCCGAAGACTAATTCGTTTCATTGCTCAAGAAGTCACAAGAGATATTGGCACAAACAGAGAGATTCCACACTTCGACAAGTCTGCGGTTGGTATTATACTACGAGAAGCACAACGAAGAGCCGGTCGCAGAGGTAAGTTGTCACTCCGACTAAGAGAACTAGGTGGGCTGATTAGAATTGCTGGTGATCTTGCAAGTGAAGACGGCTCTCAGCTAACCACTGGTGCCCACGTGCTTGGTGCAAGAAATATTGCTAAACCACTAGAGCAACAAGTTGCTGATAGAATGATTGAACGCAGAAGAGATTACTCTCTGCTAGTCAATTCTGGCGAACGTGTTGGTAGAGTTAACGGACTAGCAGTATTAGGTGCCAATTCTGGATTGTCTGACTTTAGTGGTATAATGTTGCCAGTTGAGGCGCTAGTTACCCCATCCCAAGGTGGAGGCGGTAAAATTCATGCAACCGGTGGGCTATCTGACTTAGCCAAAGAAAGCGTTACCAACGTTAGTGCGGTAATCAAGAAATTGACTGGAAAGGATATTTCAGATTACGATATTCATATCCAATTCGTCGACACTCACGGAGTAGATGGTGATTCAGCATCAATAACTATCGCCACTGCAGTTATTTCTGCCTTAGAAGAAATACCAATTCGACAAGATTTAGCAATGACTGGTTCATTATCAGTTAGGGGAGAAGTACTGCCAATTGGTGGAGTTACAGCCAAAATAGAAGCGGCCGCAGCAGCAGGGGTCAAGACTGTAGTAATCCCTAGAGCTAATATGCAAGACGTATTGCTTGACGACAAGTATGTTGACATTGTTGAAGTAATTCCAGTAGATTCCCTCGATGAAGTGATGGAGCAGGCACTGATCAAACATGACCACAAAGCAGGACTTGTTGAGCGTCTTGGTAACGTCATTGATAGACTGACTCCGGAAGTTTCCAAGAATTCTCCATCTGCTTGAATCAATAGTTGAACTCTCTCGAGCGCGCTGACTACAAAAACGATGAGTATTAGGGAACGCCATGACTGAAGACAAACTACCTCATCAAACAGTTGAGGCTAGTACTGCAGCACTGTTTGTGCTATTCTTAGTCACAATGATCGATATGATCGGATTTGGGATAGTTATCCCATTTCTTACCTATTTAGTTGAAGATTTAGCAGCAGCAGATGGAATCACTGAGGTGGGTCTTTGGGTTGGTTTGCTGATGACATCTTACTCAGCAGCACAATTTTTGTTTTCTCCATTTTGGGGCTCGGTATCTGATCGAATAGGACGTCGTCCAGTATTGATGATTGGTTTAATTGGCAATACAGTTTTCTTCGCTATGTTTGGATTGGCTAATACACTCATGATTGCATTGGCTGCTAGATTCCTCGCAGGAGTCTTTAACGGCAACTTAGCCGTTGCAAGAGCGTACATAGGAGATGTTAGTAGTCCAGCACAAATGACTACTAGAATGGGCATAATAGGTGCAGCTTTTGGATTAGGGTTTACTATAGGGCCATTTATCGGAGGAGAATTATCAAATCCTGCTGCAAGATGGGAATATTTCGAATCAACCATATTTGAAACATATCCATATCTATTACCATGTTTAACTGCAGGGGCCCTATCGATGTTCTCTTTGATATTCGCCTATTGGAAATTACCTGAATCATTGCCTAAATCTAAACGTGTTCAAAATGATGGTTTAGGGTGGAATGCCAGGATTGGGAAATCTATCTCACAATCTGTTTCTATGCTTAAGACCGGTTCGATTGCCCTAATTATTTGGGTTACTATGTTGTTTATTTTTGGATTTACTATAATGCATGCAGTATTTATTTTGTATACTGGAATGGATGTCGATTTGGGTGGACTAGGTTATAATGAAGCGCAAAATGGTCGTATTTTTGCAATAATTGGTATCGCAGGAATAGTTACTCAAGGCGTATTGATTGGACCGTTATCGCGAAGATTTGGGCCTAAAAAATTGCTACCCATCTCATGCTTAATTACTGGTTTAGGTCTAACTTTAATACCATACACAGAGGCTGATTGGGCACTTGCCCAGCTATTTGTAGTAGTGATACTAATTGCCGTAGGCAATGGTATTTTTCAGCCGACTTCATCATCTCTACTTACCACTACAGCCAAGCAAGAAGGCATCAATCTAGGAGTAGTGATGGGAGCACAAGAATCAGTCAGTTCATTAGCTCGTATTTTAGGGCCACTTACCGGTGGAGTAGTTTGGACATTTACCGTATCGAAAGATTGGCCCCTTGATTATCATACTTCATTTCATCTGTGTGGCATAGTAATGTTGGTTGCCGCATTCTTATCGTTACGGATTAAAGTAATTCCACACGATATCTTAGAAGAATCATAGGACTTCAGTCAAGATTTTTTCGAGCTCGGTGTTAATCATCAAAATGAGAGTTCCAAATTCAGGAGGAATATTTGGGTCTTCGTATAATTCTTCAAGCTTTGATTGAGACATTGCAATTCGAACATCTAATTTTTTAGCCTTATTGAGTAACCATTGTTCACATGCTTCCTTGGCCTGCCTGCGTATGTTTCTTGGGACTTTAGGATCATCGATTTGATTAATTACTGTCGCAACTTGCTGAAGCCTTGTTTCTACATCCATCATAAACCCTCAACGCTGACCAATTAGTCCACCGAGTAGGCCGTCTTTAAATTCGCCGGCGACATGGCTATGTCATGGCACTAACCTCTGAACAGGTTCTAGGTTGGAGCAGAGTGTGTGTACTACTGCTTGGAATGGGTTGGGCTGCATGGATGGACCATAAAACTAGGCGAGTAAAAAACGAGCACTGGATGGTTTGGGTTAAACCAGCGATTTTTCTATGGTGTTTGGAATTAATCGCCAGGGAAGCAGATTGGACCATCTACTTGACAGCCTCAGCGGTTGTGGCCTACGCCTCAGTTGCAATAATTGGCAGACCAACAATGAGTGATATTAGGTCTGGAAATAAATTAGATCTTACGGTTGCTATATGGTACTTAGTCAGTTTAACAGGAGTAGTTGTTGGTTTCACTAAATATGGTGATGTTGATTTACTTGACGTAGTTTTGGGAGATGAAGTTGGAATGACCGCATTATACTGGTCTACATTATCAGGTCTGTTAGTGATTTTCGCTATTGATTTAGGCTGGAGATTACGGATGATTCATGGTGGTGCGGATGCTAAAGCACTGATGTGGGTTGCTATACTGATTCCAAATTGGTCAACTATGCCGGTTATGATGGATTATGGGGATGAACTAATCTTATCGCTTCCCCCAGCAATCTCTCTATTGATGTGGGGTGGAGTCAGTTTCTTATTGATTCCATTTATTTTAATGATGAAGAATTTGTCTCGAGGTAATGTAAGGAATTTAGGCGATATACGGATGTTTTGGCATTCAACAATAATGCCGATTGATGAGGTAGCAAAGCGACATGTTTGGCTATTAACATCACTAGTTGAAATGCCAGATGGAACTATCAAACCCTATCACAAAACTAGAGCGCCACGCAGAACACCAAGTGAAGATGAGCTGGCTAAATCAATAAATGAGCTTAAACAACATAGTGTTGAGGATGTCTGGGTAAGTTACAAATTGCCATTGTTAGTATTTTTATTCCCGGTAATAATACCAATGGCACTGCTTGGTGATATAACGGCTCTAATACTACATACAGTAGGTATTTGATAGTAAGATCAGATCAAGCACCCTTGCGCTCGACATTCTTGGGTCTCAGTCCCTTGTAGTTGCACTTTCTACAACTTGTTGCACGCCAAGCGAGTCTTGCATTACACTTCATGCAAATCTTGCGGCGAAGCAATCTTGCTTCTGCCTCAGGGAATCGTGCCATGGCAGTTCCACCAACTTCCCCTATTTAACCACCACCAAACGAGTGAGTTGTACTCTGACTAGCAACAGTACATTGAAGCACTTATTTCACAAGCAGCAGATATGCGAATTGTGCGCCTACCCGGCATCCATCACGATTCGAATCTAGTGTTAGCATTAGGTACATTAGGAAATATCCTAATCGATGCCGGAACATCTTGGTACCAAACTCTGCAAGTTGAGCGAATCAAAGGACTAATTGGTGAACAGTCATTAGATCGGATTTTACTCACCTCAAGGAGATTCCCATGTACAGGAGGTGCGGCTCATATAGCCGGCGAGTTTGATTCATGCACAATTCACATTCATCCAGAAGGGCAGTCATCCTTGGCAAAAGGCGATTTTTTTACTACGTGGGCTAATCGTTTTGATTCCGATATGCCGATTACTAGTACTGAATCAGTGACAGATGAGGATATATTTCCGTTAGGGAATGGCCAAATTAGTGTAATATCATTACCAGGGCATAGTTCGGATGGCCTTGGATATTATGTTAAAGAAAAAGATTTGCTAATTACTGGACCCATTCTACCTAGAGCAGACAGGCCAACTAGATGGGATTTGCCAACAGGTTGTTTACCTGATATAATTGAGAGTTTGATTAAAATTAGCAACCTCAACCTTGACACTCTAATCCCACTACAAGGTCCTGCAATAAAGGGAGTTGCTCACATCAAAGAAGTGCTTGAACGTCATATTGAATTCTTTGAACAATGCGTTGATTATGACGGGCAATCACCTAAATCTTGGGCTAGGCCCGCACAGACCGCGATTTGGTTAACGCCACATCCTCCCTGGCCATTAACTGAGCGTGAAGATGTCAGCTAATTATCGGCATATCTAGGATATTACCGTGAGTATATCGTTCTGATTTCATTTCTAATAATCTAGATCTTCGATTACTTCTTTGTTGGATTTTATCTTCAAATATATCATTTTTGTTGGTATTTGATATGATTAAACCCTCCCAATCATAAGTAAATTTTGACCAACCACTTTGTATAATAATTTGATTATCAATTGTTCTAATGCTTGTGATACTATCTTCATGCTTGAACAACATTACGACTTCACTTGGCACATCTCTTCCGACTAACCACACATCTCCAGTCTCGTTTCCAACTAATATTTTATCAGAAGTTGAACTTACTCGGCATAGTGATCTAACAACCGTGTTAGAAGTTTCATAAGCATCTAGTAGTTCTAGGCGAGGTAGGCTCAGACGAATCACATTGCCTTTAACATCACCAATAACTATCGATTCACAATTCCCAGTTGGTCCTTTCATTCCCAAAAGAACTGATGCTGGGTATTGCATTCGGTAATTGTTTCTTCGACCAAAGTTAGGTCTCCAGCTAATCATTCCATCATCTAATGCAACAACATAACCTGCAGACAAGATCATGCTGCGTACTACTATTCCACTTGACATACTTTGTTAATGATAGCCGGGGGTACAGTTACTTTACTCACACCCCTAAGATAGAAGTGAAAGTGAAATCAGTAGGTATCTTCATTTTTATTTTCCTTTTTCCAAGCACGATAACAGGATTTACAGACTCTTACGCGACCTTTTGCTGCAGTAAATTTACCTTGACCCCACATATCAATAGCGTTGTCTAAAGACAGGGATCTGCCACCTAATGACTTATCGGCAAATTTTCCGCAGGAGTTTATTCCACAGGCTAATTCACCTTGATTACGGCTTTGTTTCTTATCTTTTTTATCTGAACCGTCGTCTTTTCGATGCTTTCTGGCTTTTGCCTTGAAACCCATATTCACCCCAGTTGAGAGGGCTTCTTGAATTTTAGGGTCTCATTGCTTGGATGCTTCACCTAGTTGAGATAGCAAGCCATCGAATATTCGTAACAAACCTCTCAGAGTTACTTCTGACACATTAGCAACTTGGCAGACATCTGATTGAGTTCTTGAGGTTCCAGACTCGGATGCAACTTTGTAAATAAGGGCGGCAGCTACTCCCATTGGTTTCTTGCCTTGCCATATGTCTTCGTGCGGTTGTATCTTCGACCACAGGTGGTTTACTTGGGTGAAGATATTTGGTGGTAGTTGTAAATCAGAGATAAATTTGTCAAAATACTCATTTGGTGAGGTGATTTTGTGTAGATTGAGTTTTCTTGACACTTGTCTTATCAGTCTTGAAAGTTCCTTTTCAGTTATGTTATAACTTTTCGAAATTTCTGGTATTTGCCTTGGTAGATTTTCCTCTCGTGCTACCAAATATGTGCAAGCAGCGGCCACGCCAGCAATTGATCTTCCTGTTACGAATCCTTCGCCACTGAGTCTTCGGTACAGTCTAGCAGTTTCTTCCTGCAGAGATTTTGGCAAGTCAGACCTATCGCGAATCATTTGGTTGGCTTTCACTAGATTGCGTTCACGACTTTTTCGAGTTTTTGATCTCTCGTCGATTACTCTTCGTCTGCGCCATTCTCTGCGTGCTTGGGAACTGATACCGTGTCTGCCAGCAGACCCAGTATTCAAATCTCTAACGTCGATACTGGTGTTGAGACCTTTATCTGCTAGTGTGTAGGTTAATGGTTGCCCGACTCTTGAGCGGTCCTCAGACTTGTCTCGATTGGTCCATTCAGCTCCCGGATCAATGACGTTTTCTTCTACAACCAGACCGCAGGAATTGCAAACAATTTCGCCTCTTGAGTCATCGAGTTGCCAGTCAACTGCGCCACATTCTTCACATGGCTTAGTATGGCCATCCAAGACTCGCCTGCTTGGATCAACCATTCCGTATTCATATCCGGGTCTGTTGTTTGACTCTCGGTTATTTGTATCTCTGCCTTGATTTATCATCTACTCAACTCCTTGTTAACTAGTTAGTCACCATATTACTTAAACTCACTGCTTGTATGTTGTGCTTGTTATTTTTAGGCAGTGCTGCTATATCTCGGTTAGTTTTCACCAGTATAACGCTAGGTTAGTTAGTTTGAATATAAACTGTTGTTTAACGACAATTCAGTTGTTTAACGCTACATCGATAAATTGACTGGTAATGGTATAGTTCAAAGACGGCACGCGCAAGGGCTTAATCGACAGACATGCCAGCCACAGTAGTTTTAGGGGCCCAGTGGGGCGATGAAGGGAAAGGAAAATTAGTCGACAGGATTGCCGAACAAGCTACTTGGGTTGCAAGATTCCAAGGCGGCAATAATGCTGGGCATACAGTAGTACTTGGTGATCAAGTACTAAAATTCCATCTCTTGCCATCAGGGATTACTAGAAAAGAGTGTAATTTGGTGCTTGGTGATGGAATGGTTATCGACCCGTGGGTTCTTGATACTGAATTAAAAAATTGGCAAGAATCTAGCGGAGAAGATCCACGTGGCGACAGATTATTTGTCAGCGAAAGGGCTCACATAATTTTACCATTCCACCGATTTTTAGACGGATTAGATAAGAAAATCGGTACGACAGGTCGAGGTATTGGACCATCTTATGCAGATAAAATAAATCGTATTGGTCTAAGATTTGGTGATGTCGAAGAAGTCAAAGATAATGAACAATGGTATGAATCAACTGTTGAGCGGATGAACGCTTCATTAACCGCTGCTGGTTGTCAAGATAGAATTACTAAAGATGGCCTGAAAAGCGATGTTAATTGGATTTGGGATAATTATTCCAGCTGCATTAACAATACTGGACTAATGATTGACAATGCATTGAAGATGAATGAGCATGTCATTCTAGAAGGTGCACAAGGATGTTTACTTGATATTGACCAAGGAACTTTTCCATACGTCACATCCTCAGTCACCTCAAGAGGTAATGCCTCACATGGTGCAGGTATCCATCCTGGTCATATTGATGAGGTAATTGGAATTACTAAGGCATACATTACTCGAGTTGGTAATGGTGCAATGCCCACAGAATTACTCGACGAAGTGGGCGACCATCTGGGAACAGTGGGCCATGAATTTGGTACTACTACCGGCCGCAAGCGTCGATGCGGATGGTTTGATGCTGTAGTCATGAGGCACGCAAATCGTATCAATGGATTTACTGGACTTGCGCTAACAAAATTAGACGTCCTTGGTGGATTAGATGAACTAAATATTTGTGTAGCTTACGAACTTGACGGCAAAGAAATTCTAGAAATGCCAGCCAGTGCTACAGCGCTTGCCAGGTGTAAACCAATTTATGTCACTATGCCAGGTTTCCCATCTCATACATTGATTGAGTGGCTGGGAATTGCTAAGAAAGCCAATGATGAAAAATTGGGCTTTTCTATTCTACCTACTGCCGCCCAACAATACATTAAGCGTATTGAGGCAATAGTTGGCGTTCCTTGTTCCTCGGTTGGCGTAGGACCTGACCGTGATGCTACTATTGACCGTGTAGAGTAATTAGTCAATTGATAACAATCAAAAGGTGAAGACCCTCCGCACAACTTGAGGGCGCTTAGCTCAGTTGGAAGAGCGTCTGGTTTGCAACCAGAAGGCCGGGGGTTCAAATCCCCCAGTGTCCACCATTATCCTCTAAAGACACTGGCAGCGGTTATTACATACTCATAATTATACTCATGGCTGTGATTGGTAACTAGAAATAATCCCAAGCAGGATTAAACCGAGCCATCCACCGACAATTAAGCAAAATGGTGGGAAAACTGTTCGTAACAATGGGTTGCTGTCTGTTACTAGATAATCACCAAGTCCCAATGCAATCAAACCAGTGAGTACCGGTATTAAGTGGTAAAACCATGCCAAATTACTAGCATATCGCTCATCCTCTGGAACCGGCCTTCTGGTATGATTGCCGTTGTGTTCGAGCAATGTAGAGCAAGTTGGACATATTGTCCATTCTGGATCTACGGCGATTTTACATTCCGGACAGAAAATCATTGATGTTGCCTCGAATAAGGGTTGGTAGTGTGTTTTCTATCAAATACCCTGACTTGATTTATCTTTGCATCATATTGCTTGGCAAAACAGTTCAATACAGGGCGTAAGCAGCGACTTGAGTGTAGATTCTCAAGTCGTTGAGCATACCTTCGCATCACATTACGTCTATTCTTACCGGGTTCATTGCCATGTCTTCTTGGTTTTTGGTGGTATTGCTTTGCGCTTTGTACAATACTGCGCACAGGATACCACAAACTGTAGGTGCGAATAGCAGTGGTATCAACACAGTCAATGATTGACTAATGAAAAATACTACAACGCCGAATCCACCCAAAAACATGCCTAGCAAATTTGCTAACGGCAAGGCTCCGTTTGTGTCTATTACTTTGTTCTTCATAACACACAGAACTGACGGGAGGTATATGAAGGACTGTTTTTCCCATTTATATAGGCAAATAACCGACTTTTTGGATGAGGTAAATTAATTTTGATTACCTTGAGAACGGTTCCTACTACGACGTCTTCTTGGCGACCGTTGCCGGTTTGAATTATTATTTCCCTGACTTTGGGACGGAGATTTCGGCTTATTTTTTCTTTGCTTACTGCGGTTTTTGTTATTATTGTGCTTTGGTCTATTCGGTTTATTGCCAGATTTCCCTGTTTTTATCTTTCCAGGTTTCTGACCAGGCTTTGGAATAGCGCCAACAAAATGGAATTCATGAGATTCATCAACATCGATGTCAAACCCAATCAATTGTTGAATGCCAACCAAGTATCCAGATTCGGTATCATCACAAAAACCATAGGCAATTCCCGACTTACCAGCCCTTGCGGTTCTGCCTATACGGTGAACATAACTTTCAGGCTCATTTGGCAAATCGTAATTAAACACATGAGTGATATCATTCACATCGATTCCGCGACTGGCAATATCTGTTGCTACAAGGATCGAAGTATGGCCATTCTTGAAATTAGCCAATGCCTTAGTTCTAGCACCTTGACTTTTATTACCGTGGATTGCAGCAGCATTGATGCCGCTTTGGTCAAGTTGCTTTACCAGGCGATTTGCGCCATGCTTAGTTCTAGTAAATACGATTCCTTTACTTACTCGCTCTTGCTTGATTATTTTCACAATTAGTCGACGCTTGTCAGCCTTTCTAACAAACATTATTTTTTGAGCAATTCGCTCAACTGTGATTTCTTCAGGACTAACATCAACTTTGACTGCGTTGTGTAAAAAAGAGGCAGCTAATTCGGCAATGGATTTGGGCATTGTTGCGCTAAATAACAAATTTTGGCGTTGTCTTGGTAGTAGTTTAAGCACTTTTTTGATGTCCCTAATGAATCCCATATCCAGCATCTGGTCTGCCTCATCTAGCACGAAAAATTCCACTCTGCCTAAGTCAATGTAGCCTTGACCGATTAAGTCTAGTAATCTGCCAGGAGTTGCCACTAAGACGTCAATGCCTTTCTGTAATGCTCTAACCTGTGGATTTTGCTTAACTCCCCCAAAGATGACTTTGTGTCTAATATCCAAATGTCCACTGTAGGCGGAAAATCGCTCATCAATCTGAGCGGCTAGTTCGCGGGTTGGCGACAGAACTAGAGCGCGAATATGACGCTTAGATTGCGGTTTTGCGCGACTTATTATTTGTAATACAGGTAGAGCAAAAGCCGCGGTTTTACCTGTTCCAGTCTGAGCCACACCAAGCACGTCTCTTCCTTCGAGTAATGGTGGGATTGCCTGAGCCTGCACTGGAGTTGGTGTTGTATAGCCTTCTTGTTCTACTGCAAGGAGGAGTTTTTTTGATAATCCTAATGATTGAAAGTCTTGCATTTAATGTTCCCCAGTAGAGTCACAAATTGTAACAATGCTAACTCCTAGGATTATGTCTGTTTGGCTTATTACCTAAAACTGAGTAGGTCAGTTTACTCTCTGTAGTGTTGATTCTAACCAGTCAATTCAACAGCGGTTGAAAATAAATATCAATTATTTTGATGCTGTTTGATAATTGATTGGTACGCTTTGCCACTGGCTCTTAGAGTGCGTGCTTGAGTTTCATAATCAACGTGATACAAGCCAAAACGCATCGTGTATCCTTCAGCCCACTCAAAATTATCCATCAATGACCAGTGATAATATGATTTGATATCTATTCCTTCTTGGATTAATTTGGCAATCATCCAAAGATGTCGTTTGAGATGCTTTGGCCGTAGATTATCTTCTTTGTCAGCAACGCCGTTTTCGGTTATCTCAATTGGAAGGTTTAGTTTACCAAGCCATTTACTGGCTCTATCAAGACCTTCTGCATACATTGGGTAACCAAATTCAGTGACCGTTTCATGGTTTCTTGATGGTAGGTCTATTTCGGTGGTTTGTGGTAAGAATGGACTGGTCAAAACGTGAGTGTAATAATTTAGGCCGATAAAATCAGCAGAGTTTTTGACCTGTTTTACGGAAACACCGTACATTCTGCCCTTTTTCAAGGCAGATATTATTGCTCCATTCCAAATATAATTTAGGGCAAAACTTGTCAGCCAATGTAATAGGTTCCATCTTCGGTAAGGATCAAAAATTGTAACATTCTTGGCTAATCCAATGTATGACTGGGGAGACATTTGCTTTAATTCATGGTAAACATTCCCATGAGCAATCATAACATTCTTCATAACCCGTATTGCTTTTACTGGTGAACGCTGACCAGGTGGGAACATTCCCATATGGTACCCCATAATGGAAAACACATCTGGCTCATTAACAGTACACCACTTTCTAACTCGGCTTGAAAAATATGGGAACAACTTCTTACAGTAATTCTGGAAGTGAACTATGTTTTCTCGATTATAAAATCCGCCTAATTCTTCGAACCAAACCGGATGAGAAAAATGATGTAAAGTTATCATTGGCTCAATACCTTTGGCAATTAGTGAATCAATCATTTCAGAGTAGACTTCAATCGCTGCTTCATTCCACTCTCCTTGTACCGGCTCTATTCGGCTCCATTCGATGGAAAATCGATAACTGTTGACGCCTAATTCTGAAAGCAATTCATGGTCTTTGGCCCATAAGTTCCAATGGTCGCATGCCTTGCCACTCTGTTCTTTATTTTCGCGTTGCTCAAACTGAGTCCAATTGTTGGTATTATCTCCTTCTATTTGATGTGAAGCAGTTGCAACACCCCAAACAAACCCCTCAGGCATAGCAATATTCTCTAAGTTTATGTTGGACCAATCAAGGTGGGGTTCTGGAAACAAAAAATTGAGGATAGTTACAATCAGTAGGTAACCGCCTAGGCCGAGTAAAAGCCCACTCGCCATCTCCATGTTTGTGTTAGATTAAATCCGGTTATCAAACTTAGTGTAGGGCAAACATTCTTGACTGCTCATCATCAGCAGTGAATGGTTGTATCCATGCCAGTAGATATTGTTCCTGCAGAATTAATTGAAGAGGTGCTAGAGTCTGTTGGTGAACAGATCGATAAAAAGATGAGGGGTAAGAATTGGGTTAAACCACTTTATTGGGTAAGTATAATTGTGGTGTTAAG